>JAOPVN010000625.1 GCA_025966175.1 Modestobacter sp.
GCCGGGCGTTCTCGCAGATGACCATGACCCGGCCGTGCCGGCGGATCACCTTGCACTTGTCACAGATCTTCTTCACCGACGGCTGGACCTTCACCGGTGCCGCCCTCATTCCTGTAGATCGTGCGCCGGCCCCACGACCCCTCGCGGGGCCACGACCGACGGTGGGTTACTTGTAGCGGTAGACGATGCGGCCGCGCGTCAGGTCGTAGGGCGAGAGCTCCACGACCACGCGGTCCTCGGGCAGGATCCGGATGTAGTGCTGCCGCATCTTGCCGCTGATGTGGGCGAGCACCCGGTGCCCGTTCTGCAGTTCGACTCGGAACATCGCGTTGGGCAGCGGCTCCACGACGCGACCCTCGACCTCGATGGCCCCGTCCTTCTTCGCCACGCCTACACGGCCTCCTCGTTCGATCGACCTGCATGAGCCCACGCCGGAATCGGCAGGGCGGTGGTACTGGATTCAACACTGGAACCAGTGCTGGATGCGGTGGTGCGGGCGATCTCGCAGAGGGCGTCCGACTCCCTGCGGCCACAGCAGGACGACGAACGGCGCGAACGCCAACGGCCACTGTACTCCCAGAGGCACCCGCTCTCCAACCCGGCCCAGGGTGATGAAGGACCCTCTTGCCCCCCATCACTCGCAAGCTCGCGCCGGGACCCTGCAAGAGGGCCGAACTACGAGCGGGCGGTGACCCCGAACGGTGCCAGGCCCGCGACACCGCCGTCCTCTGCGGTGAGCACCCACGGTCCCTCGGGCGTGATCGCCACGGTGTGCTCGAAGTGGGCGGCGCGGGAACCGTCCTTCGTCACGACGGTCCAGCCGTCCTCGAGCTCCACCGTGGCCGGGTCCCCGACGGTCACCATCGGCTCGATCGCCAGCACCAGGCCGGGCACCAGCTTGGGCCCGCGCCCCGCACGGCCGTAGTTCAGCACGTGCGGGTCCTGGTGCATCTCGGTGCCGATGCCGTGCCCGCCGTAGTGGTCGACGATCCCGTACCGGCGCTCGTTGGCGGTGATCGACTGCTCGACCGCGTGGCTGATGTCGGTCAGCCGCCCGCCGGCGATCGCCTTGGCCAGCCCGGCCCACATCGAGCGCTCGGTGACCTCGAGCAGCGCGGCGTCCTCGGCCGACGGCGACCCCACGGTCACCGTGACGGCGGAGTCGCTGTGCCAGCCCTGCAGGATCGCCCCGCAGTCGATGGAGATGTTGTCCCCCTCGGCGAGCCGACGGTCCGGGTTGGGGATGCCGTGCACCACCTCGTCGTTGACCGAGGCGCAGATGGTGCCGGTGAAGCCGTGGTAGCCGAGGAAGTTCGGCACCGCACCCTGTGAACGGATGTGGTCCTCGGCGATCGCGTCGAGTTCACCGGTGCTCACCCCCGGGCGCACCGCGGCACGGACGGCCCCGATGGCGCCGGCCGTGACCAACCCGGAAGCGCGCATGAGCTCGATCTCATGCGCTGTCTTGATCTGGATCATGCGTCCACTCCACTTCGCCAACAGCGGCAGCCGGGCGAGGAGGGCGGCGCCGCGATCTCCGTGCACCGTGACCTCGCGGTCTCAGTCCCCGGCGGGTTCGTCGGCCTCGGCGGCCCGCGCACCCTCGGCACCGAGCGCCTCCAGGGCGCGCCTGGTCACCTCGTCGATCTCGCCGATCGCGTCGATCCGGCTCAGCAGCCCGGCCTTCTCGTAGAACTCCGACAGCGGCGCCGTCTGTTCCCGGTAGACCTCCAGACGGTGCCGGACGGTCTCGGGCTTGTCGTCGTCGCGCTGGACCCACTCGCCGTCCACCAGCATGCGCCGACCGGACAGCCGGCGGACCAGCTCGTCCTCGTCGACGACGAGCTCCAGGGTGCGGTCCAGCGAGTGGCCCATCTCGGCGAGGGAGTCCCGCAGCTGATCGGCCTGCGCGATGGTCCGCGGGAAGCCGTCGAGCAGGAACCCGGCCTTGGCGTCCGGCTCGGCCAGCCGGTCGGACACCATCGCCACGGTGATCTCGTCGGGCACCAGGTCACCGGCGTCCATGTAGGCCTTCGCCTTCTGGCCCAGCTCGGTCTTCCCGCTCACGTTCGCGCGGAAGATGTCACCGGTCGAGATGGCGGGCACGCCGAGTCGGCCGGCGATGATCTGCGCCTGGGTCCCCTTGCCGGCTCCGGGAGGGCCCAGCAGCACGACGCGCACTAGCGGAGGAACCCTTCGTAGCTGCGCTGGTTCAGTTGCGTCTCGATCTGCTTCACCGTCTCCAACCCCACTCCCACCATGATGAGCACCGCGGTCCCGCCGAACGGGAAGTTCTGGTTCTGCCCCTCCTGCGTGATCGACAGGAACAGGTTGGGCAACACTGCCACCAACCCGAGGTAGATCGACCCGGGGAGGGTGATCCGGGACAGCACGTACTGCAGGTACTCCGCGGTGGGCCTGCCGGGTCGGATACCCGGGATGAAGCCGCCGTAGCGCTTCATGTCGTCGGCTCGTTCCTCGGGGTTGAACGTGATCGACACATAGAAGTACGTGAAGAAGACGATCAGCGCGAAGTACACCGCGATGTGCACCGGACTGCTCTGGTCGATCACGTAGTTCTCGAAGAACCGACGCACCGGACCGGTCGAGTTCCCCTGCAGCTGGGTGATCAGCTGCGGGAGGTAGAGCAGCGACGAGGCGAAGATGACCGGGATGACGCCGGCCTGGTTCACCTTCAGTGGCAGATACGTCGACGTCCCGCCGTACATCCGCCGGCCGACCATGCGCTTGGCGTACTGCACGGGGATGCGGCGCTGCGCCTGTTCGACGTAGACCACCGACGCGATGACGAGCACGGCCAGCACGCAGATGAGCGCGAAGACGAAGCCGCCCCGGCTCTGCAGGATCGAGCCGCCCTCGGCCGGGATGCGCGCCGCGATCGAGGTGAAGATCAGCACGGACATGCCGTTGCCGATCCCCTTCTCGGTCAGCAGCTCGCCGAGCCACATGATGACGGCGGTACCCGCGGTCAGCGTGACGACCAGGACGACCGTGGTCCACACCGAGTTCGACGGGATGATGTCCTGCGAGCAGCTCGGGAACAGCTGGCCGCTGCGGGCCAGGGCGATGATGCCGGTGCTCTGCAGGATGGCGAGCGCGATCGTCAGGTAGCGGGTGTACTGGGTCAGCTTCTGCTGCCCGGACTGCCCTTCCTTCTTCAGCTGCTCGAACCGCGGGATGACGACGGTGAGCAGCTGCACGATGATGCTCGCGGTGATGTACGGCATGATGCCGAGCGCGAAGACCGAGAGCCGCAGCAGCGCGCCACCGGAGAAGAGGTTGACCAGCGAGTAGAGGTCGCGCTGGTCGGAGGCGTTGGCCTGGTCCAGGCAGCTGTTGATCGCCTGGATGGAGACGCCCGGACCCGGGACGCTGGCGCCCAGCCGGTAGACGGCGATGAGCGCCAGGGAGAACAGCAGCTTGCGCCGGAGGTCTGGCGTCCGGAACGCCGCGGCGAACGCCTGCAGCACGTGCCCTCCCCGAGTCGGTCGTGTGAGGTTATCAACGGGCGCCGGGCGCTCAGTCGCCCGCCTGTCGTCCGGGGACGAGGCGGGGCGTCAACAGCCCGGCGGGAGACAGCAGACGACCCCCGGGGAGCATGGCACCCCGGGGGTCGTGAGCGGTCAGATCTGGCTGGTGCTGCCCCCGGCAGCGCCGATCTTCTCCTCGGCGGACTTGGAGAAGGCGTGCGCGTGCACGTGCACCTGCACCCCACCCAGCTCGCCGGTGCCGAGGACCTTGACCGGCTGACCGCGCCGGACGGCGCCGGCGTCAGCCAGCGTCTCCGGGTTGATCGAGCCACCCTGCGGGAACAGGGCGGCGATCCGGTCCAGGTTCACGACCTGGAAGACGACCTTG
>JAOPVN010000153.1 GCA_025966175.1 Modestobacter sp.
CGGCAAGGTCACCTTCCGGGTGCCCAACGAGAGTGACGCCGCCAGCACGGTGGGCCTGCGCATCCAGCTCCCCACCGACACGCCGCTGGCCTCGGTGCGCGCCCAGCCGGTGCCCGGGTGGACGGTCTCCCTGACCACCGTCGCGCTCGACCCCCCGGTCCGGTCCGACGACGGCGACACGATCGACTCCACCGTCTCGGTGGTCGAGTACCGCGCCGACGCCGTCGGCGGCATCGCCCCGGGGCAGTTCCAGGAGTTCGCGCTGGCCGGCGGCCCGTTCCCCGACGCGCCGTCGCTGATCTTCAACGTGGTGCAGAGCTACAGCGACGGCAGTGAGGCAGCCTGGATCGAGCCGACCGTCGCCGGGCAGCCCGAGCCGGCGCACCCCGCGCCGGTGCTGTCGTTGTCCGGCGCTGCCACCGCCGGGCACGGCAGCAGCACCGACAGCGGGACGGCGACCGCGAGCAACGAGGGCAGCACCGAGGACGGCGGCGACACCACGGCGACCGTCGCGCTGGTGCTCGGCGTCCTCGGGCTGCTCGCCGGGCTGGCCGGTCTCTTCCTCGGCCTCGCCGCGCGCCGACGTACCGTGTCCTCGTGAGTCCTGCGTCCCCGCCGACGGCCCGGTCGACCCGTGCGGCTCGGCCCGCGCTGACCGCCCTGGCACTCGCCACCGGCCTGCTGCTGGCCGGCTGCGGCGGGGATCCCGGCGGCGACGCCGCGGCCGAGGGGCACGACCACTCGGCTGCGGCGGCGAGCGTCGCGAGCACGGACGACGGCACCTACAAGGGGCTGCACCTGCAGACCCCGTACCAGAAGCCGGAGTTCACCCTCACCGACAGCACGGGCGCGGCCTTCGACTTCGGCGACCGCACCGGCGCCGGGCCCACGCTGCTGTTCTTCGGCTACACCCACTGCCCCGACGTCTGCCCGACGACGATGGCCGACATCGCCGTCGCGCTGCGCCAGGTGGACCCGGCCGTCGCCGAGGAGACCTCGGTGGTCTTCGTGACCACCGACCCCGCCCGGGACACCCCCGACGTGCTGGGGGAGTACCTGGGCCGCTTCGACGCCGACCTGCCCACGAAGTTCATCGGGCTGACCGGCGCCCAGGACCAGATCGACCAGGCCCAGTTGGCCGCCGGGGTGCCGCAGGCCGAGGACATGGGCCAGACCCACTCGGCGCTGCTGCTGCTCTACGGGACCGACGGGGAGGCCGACGTCGCCTTCGACGCGGGGAACTCCGGGGCCGACATCGCCCACGACCTGGCCGTCGTCGCCGCCGAGTGAGCCCGCCGCGCAGGAGAGCCGCGGGTCGGGGACTGGTGGTCCTGCTCGGGCTGCTGGCCACCCTGGCCGTCGCCGGGCCGGCGAGCGCGCACGTGGGCGGTGCAGTGGCCGGCAGCGACTTCGACGGTGCGCTGCGCTCGGTCTCACCGGCGCTGCCCGGGGTGACGGTGCGGGTGCTGGACTTCGGCGACCGGCTCGAGGTGGTCAACCCGACGCCGACGGAGCTGGAGGTCCCGGGGTACTCCGGTGAGCCCTATCTGCGGATCGGTCCCGACGGGGTCTGGCGCAACGCGCTCAGCCCGGCCACCTGGCTCAACCTCGACCGCTACGGCCGTACCCCGGTCCCGGACGACACGGACATCGCCGCGGCGCCGCGGTGGGAGCAGGTGTCGACCCAGCCGCAGTACGTGTGGCACGACCACCGCACGCACTGGATGAGCGAGGGCCAGCTGCCACCCGTCGTCGCCGCCGACCCGGGGCACGCCCACACGATCAGCGAGTGGACCGTGCCGATGACCTACGGCGGCACGGACGTCGTGGTCGCCGGCGAGCTCAGCTGGCGGCCGCCGCCGCCGGGCTGGCTGGTCTGGCCGGTGTACGTGCTGCTGCTGGGCGGCACGGTCGCCGCCGGCTGGCTGGCCCGCAGCCCCCGGCCGCTGGGCGCCGCGCTGGCGGTGGGCGCAGCCGCAGCGCTCTACCACGCGCTGGCCACGCCGGAGCCGGCCACGAGCGTCTCCTCGCACACCGGCGCGATCGTCTCGGCCCTGCTCCCTGCACTGCTGGTGGTGCTGGCCGCCGCCGTGGGAGTGCGGGCGGCCCGGCGCGGCCGTGGTGTGCTGACCGGGCTGACCGCGGTGGTGGCCGGCTGGCTGCTGCTGGTGGAGGGGCTGCCCGACGTGGACGTCCTGTGGACGGCGCACGCGCTGGCGAACGGGCCGCAGCTGCTGGCCCGGGCCGCCGTCGCGGTGCTGGTCGCGGGAGGGCTGGGGCTGGTCGTCGGAGGTATCGGCGGCGTCCGCCGGTTCCGGGACGACGCCGGGCGGCACTCGCCGTCCGCGGCCGATGCCCTGACCTGACCTGTCGCGGTGTCGACCTGTCGACACGTCGCCGGCCCGTCACCCACCGGGTCGACAGGCCGACATGTCGAGTCGGAGCTTCTGCCCGTCCGCCGCGAAAGTTCCTCGGCGTGTCCTCCCGAACACGCCGAGTAGCGAATTACAACTCTGTCATTCGATGCTTCGATGACTGCCGTACTGATCCGGCCCGCGGGGGATGCCGGACAGGAACGAGGGGCAGGCACTGTGGGTTCGAGGCACGCCGGCACGACCGTCCGCACCCGCGGGAGCCAGGTCGAGCCACTGCCTCCACACACCCCGGCCGGCGCCCCGGCCCCGGCTCGTCGCCGCAGTGTGGTCGCCCGTCGTCGTCCCGCCGCCCTGCTCGCCGCCCTGGTCATCGGTGGTGTCGCGGCGCTGATCGGCACCCAGGTCCTGCCCGCCGCCGGCGCGGGGGAGACCCTCCCGGTCGCCGACCTGCTCGGCTCGGACGCGGAGGGGATGCTCGAGACCGAGCCGCTCAGCCCCCAGGAGGCGATCACCGAGGTCGAGGCCCGCGCCCGGCTGGAGCAGGTTGCCGCCTCCCGGGCCCAGCGGGCCGTGGAGGAGCAGGCGGCCGCGGACGCCGCCGCGGAGGCGGCTCGACCCGAGGCCGTTCTGCCGATCGACGGCGCCCGGATGACCACCTGCTTCTGCATGCGCTGGGGCACCATGCACTGGGGCGTCGACCTGGCGGCCCCGAAGCTGACTCCGGAGTACGCGGCCGAGGACGGCGTCGTGCTGCGCGCCGGCGCGGCCAGCGGCTTCGGCCAGGCGGTCTACATCCTCGGTGTGAGCGGGGACGTCACCGTCTACGGCCACATGGAGAAGATCATGGTCGAGGCGGGTGACGTGGTCAGCGCGGGCGACACGATTGCCCTGGAGGGCAGCCGCGGCCAGTCCACCGGCCCGCACCTGCACTTCGAGGTGCACAAGGGCGGCATGGACGGCAAGCGGATCGACCCGGTGGCCTGGCTGCGCGCCCGCGGCGTCGAC
>JAOPVN010000561.1 GCA_025966175.1 Modestobacter sp.
GTCCACGGTGGCAGCGACCGCTCGAGCAGGTTGCGTTCGGCCCAGACCGCCTCGTGCGCGGAGTCGCAGACCAGCGCCTCGATCCGGGCGACCCGGAGCATCATCCGGCGCAGGTGTCGGCGGTCCCGGAGGTCTCCCCAGTAGGAGCTGACCCGGCGGCGCAGCTCTCCGGCCCGCCCGACGTACAGCACGCGGCCGCCGTCGTCCCGGAAGCGGTACACGCCCGGAGCAGCCGGCAGCGCGGCGACGGCGTCCGGTCGGGCGGGCATGCCCCCATCGTGCGCACCGCACGACCGCGGGTGGTGGCGGCGCGCCCCACGGCTCCCGGGTGTCCCACCGGTCACGTCCGGGTCCGGCGCGGAGGGCGAGGCCATCGTGTCCGGGGCTGGCGGTCTCGCAGCATGCTGGGCGGGTGCCCCAGCACCGGCAGGAGAGGCGTCGAGGGGGCCGCCCCCAGAGGACGTCCCCCTTCGACGTCGTCGCACCGATGGCCTCGATGAGCGCCCCGGCTGGATCGTCCGGGACGCGCCGATCGGGACCTCAGGTCATCGGGTGGTCTGCGCCTCGCGACGCGGGAGCACCCAGTCGGGGCGCACGTAGTGGCAGGTGTAGCCGAAGGGGATCTTCTGCAGGTAGTCCTGGTGCTCCTCCTCGGCCTCCCAGAACGGGCCGGCCGGTGTCACCTCGGTGACGACCTTGCCCGGCCACAGGCCCGAGGCGTCGACGTCGGCGATCGTGTCCAGCGCGACGAGCCGCTGCTCGTCGCTGGTGTAGAAGATCGCCGAGCGGTAGCTCCGCCCCATGTCGTTGCCCTGCCGGTCCTTCGTCGACGGGTCGTGGATCTGGAAGAAGAACTCCAGCAGCTCGCGGAACGAGATCAGGGCGGGGTCGAAGACGATCTCGACCGCCTCGGCGTGGTCACCGTGGTTCCGGTATGTGGCGTTCGGGGTGTCGCCCCCGGAGTAGCCGACGCGGGTGGAGAGCACTCCCGGGCGCTTGCGCAGCAGGTCCTGCGCTCCCCAGAAGCAGCCGCCGGCGAGGATCGCGGTCTCAGTGGTCATGTGTGCCTCCCTCTGTGTCCAGCACGACGGGTGAACACCGCTACCCGGGCCGGTGTTTCCTCCTCGGTGCACAGCGCGATGACTCGCCCGAGCCGGGCTGGAAGTACGGCTGGGCCATCCTGCTCGGCTCCAGGGTGCCCGCGACTCGTGGGCGCACCAGGTCAGTTGGCCGCTAGGGCCGTCAGCGTCGGCGTCGGGACAGTCCGGTGTCTGCTCGGCGGAGCTGGGAGCTGCGACGTGTCCGCACCCAGCGCTCGGGCGACCCTGGCAGCTCAGATGACCTGGAGGGCTGATGGCTCATCGGGGGGCCATCCGGAAGACGGGCCAGCCGATCTCGGTGCGCCAAGCGGACGGGTCGGGAGCGTCGCGCGGACCGACCAGGTAGCTCTCCCGTACCGGGCCGGCTACGGCCAGCGCGTTGGCCACCACCCACGTGCCGAGTTCGCCGTACGTGACGTCGATGTCGTCGTGATCTCCGGCGTGGATGGTGACGGCGAGCTCGACGGCCGGCAGGGTGACTGGCTGCACGCGGCCGCTGCGGGGAGGGTCCGCCGTCGGCCGGTACACGAGCACGTGCCCGTGGCCGTCCTCGAACAGCGCGTTGTCGTACAGCCCTCCCGGGACGCCGGTGGGCTCCTCGACCACAGCGTCCAGCTCTGCCATGGCGCCGGCGTACCAGGCGATGACGTCGTCGTGGTCCACGTCGGCCTCAACGGCGGCCACCGTGGTCGGCGGCACCGCGCGCAACTGGACGTCCAGCGTGGCCTCTTCCGGGCGCAGCAGGCGGCGCAGCGACACCACCGCGGCGCGGGTCCGGTCCAGCTCCGACTCGAGTCGCTGCAGGTGGTCGGCGACGAGCGCGGCGCGGGTGCCCGGGTCGGGGGAGCGCAGGATGCGCTCGACGTCCGGCAGCGGGACGTCGAGCTGGCGCAGCCGGTGGATGACCTGCGCGGTCGGGATCTGGTCCGCGCTGTAGTAGCGGTAGCCGGTCGCGGGGTCCACCGTTGCCGGCTCGAGCAGGCCGCCGTCGTGGTAGCGGCGCAGGGTGCGCACGCTGAGATGGGTCAGCCGCGAGAACTCGCCGATCGACATCACCCCTGCACTGTGCACTCTCTCCCAGCGGGAGAGTCCAGTGATTGACCCTCCCGCGGCGGGACGTCGCACGGTCGGTGCATGACCACACCGCCAACGATCCAGCCCAGCCAGCTCCCGACGCGCGTTCGGGGCTTCCTCGCCGCGCACACCGCTCGCGACGCCGACGCCGCCATCGGTGCCTTCACAACGGACGCCGTCGTGACCGATGAGGGGCGCAGCTTCCGCGGGACGGAGGAGATCCTCGGCTTCCTCCGGCACTCGGGTTCGGAGTTCACGTACACCAGCGAGCTGACCGGAGCTCGACGTGTCGACGACGAGCACTGGGTGGCGGTCAACCACCTGGAGGGGGACTTCCCCGGCGGCGTCGTCGACCTGGCCTACCGCTTCACCATGGACGGCGATCTCATCGCGGAGCTGGTCATCGCTCCTCGTTGACCGCTGCCCGGCGGTCAGGCCCCCGCGTCCGCGGGAACGGCGGGCGTCTCGTCGTCATCGGCGGTCGGCTCGTCGCCGGCCGGCGGGCTGCGCCAGGCGGCCCAGAGCTTGATCAGCTGGTCGTCCCGAGCGACGGATGTGCCACCGGAGCGAACCGAACCGGGGGACCGGCGTGGAGATGACTGGTGTGCGGCCATCAGCACGAGCAGTTGGGCCCGTCCGGCTCCGACAACGTGCCTCTGCACCCGCGGCAACCCCGCTGCGGCATCGACACCGGGCGGCTCCGCCGTCCACGAACGGAGAGGAACACCTCATGTCCCAAAGCACCGCAGTCCGCCTCAACGACGCGACCAGGCCCACGGTCGTGCTGGTCCACGGGGCCTTCGCCGAGTCGTCCAGCTGGAACGGCGTGATCGCGCGACTGGCGAACGACGGCTACACCGTCATCGCGGCGGCAACCCGCTCCGCGGTCTGCCCAGCGACGCCGAATTCCTCCGGAGCGTCCTGGCTGGTGTGAACGGCCCGATGGTGCTCGCCGGCCACTCCTACGGCGGCACCGTGATGAGCGAGGCAGCCGACGGCAACCCCCAGGTGAAAGCGCTCGTGTACGTCGCCAGCTTCAGCCTGGAGGAGGGCGAGAGCACCGGCGAGCTGGCCGGGAAGTCCTCCGGCAACGGCTCGCTCCGGCGTTGAGTCCGGTGCCGGTCCGCGGCCCCGACGGGAGGATCGTCGACGACCTCTACATCCAGCAGGGAGTTCCGGGAGGTCTTCGCCGCTGACGTGCCGGAGAAGGCCGCAGCGCTGATGGCCGTCACGCAGCGGCCCATCGTCGCTGATGCGCTCGGGGACAAGGCGACGAAGGCCGCCTGGCGGACCATTCCGTCCTGGACTCTCGTCACTGCCCGAGATCTCGCCGTCCCAGCCGAGTCCCAGCGCTTCATGGCCGAGCGGGCGAGGTCGCACACCGTCGAGGTGGACGCCTCCCACGCCGTGACGGTCTCCCAGCCCCTCGCCGTCGCCCGGCTGATCGACGAGGCCGCCCGCGCGACGGTCGGCTGAGAGGACGGCCACCGCCGCAGAGCACGCCTCGCCTGTCGACGCGACATCGCGGGGCGGGCCGAGCTGGGCGCATCGTCACGGTCTGCACCGTCGCCATGGCCATCGGCGCGACGGTCGCGGTGTTCTGCCGGTCGGCTGTATCGCACCGATCGCGGGTGCTGCGGTGCCCGTCACCTTGCGCCCGCACGGCCGACGTCCCGCTTGATGTGGTCGGGTCTCGTGTCAGTTGGTCGACAGGCGGTGGTGAGTATCAGCAAAATTGACCCCGCTGGACGAGATGTCGAACAGCTGCTCGCCGTCCCCGGGGACGGGGTCGGGCAGGTCGACGACGTCCATGACCTCGGGGCCGCCGAAGCGGGTGATCTGCACAGCACGCATGGTTCGCAGGCTAGGGCGTTGTCCGACGCGGGACGAAGAGCGGTCAGCGTCCAGCCCGAAGGTGCTCAGCCC
>JAOPVN010000460.1 GCA_025966175.1 Modestobacter sp.
CCAGGGTGTCGTCGAGGAGCACGCGGTCGGTCTCGCCGACGTAATGGACGCTGTCGTACCGGGCGAGCAGTCCGCCGTCCAGAGGTGAGGCGACGGTCGCCGGCCCCAGCGTGGGCACGGCGAGGTCGGCCGCGGTGAGGGTGAGCTGCGCGCCGGTCTGCACCACGCCGATCGTGCACCCCCCGTGTTCCAGGGGAGTGACGTCGGCGGTCGCCGTCCGAACCGCTCGCCTTGGCAGAGGGCATAGGAAGCTATTCACCCGCTTTTGCGGCGGAAACCGGGTGGATAGCTTCCTATGCCTCGCGGTGCCTCAGCCCCGGTCGAGCAGCAGCAGGCTGTACGCCGCCAGGGAGGGGCCGTCGGTGAACCGGCCGTCCCGGACCATCGCCCGCAGCTCCGCCTCGGGGACGAACGCCGAGCGCATGTCGGCCTCGGTCGCCTCCCGCGCGGTCGGGCCAGGGGTGAGCCCGGTGGCCAGCCAGACGTCGAACTCCTGGGTCGACAGCCCGGGGCCAGGTCCAGGTGCCCGAGGTGGCGGAGCCCGCGGGCCCGCAGTCCGGTCTCCTCGGCGAGCTCGGCGCGGCCCAGCTCCTCGGCGCTGCCGTTCTCGCCGGCCGTCCAGGTGCCCTGCGGGAACTCCCAGGCGCGCCGGCCCAGCGGGTGACGGAACTGCTCCACCAGCCAGAACCCGTCCCGTTCGGCGGGGATCACCAGCCCGAAGTGCGGTTCTCCATCACGCTCCGCCGGTGCGCCTCGCGGAGTTGGGCAGCGGCCCCGTCCCGAGGCTCGCCCCGAGCTTGCGAGGGGTGAGGAGGACGGGGTCCTTTGGCTAGCCTGGCAGACGGGGGAGGACGCCGATGACGCAGCGCAAGCCGCCGGGGATGTCGTTCCGGACCTGGATCGACGACCAGATCGCCCGGGCAGAGGAGGAGGGCGCCTTCGAGGGGCTGGACGGCGCGGGCAAGCCGCTGCCGCGCCGGGAGCGCGAGCAGACCAGCTACGAGTGGGCGCTGGAGTGGGCCAAGCGGGAGAACGCCGACGTGGCCGGGATGCTGCCGACCGGGCTGGCGCTGCGCAGGGAGCGCGAGGAGCTGCCCGCCGTGGTCGCCCGGCAGACCACCGAGGAGCTGGCCCGCGCGGTCGTCGAGGCCCACGTCGCCCGGGTCGACCAGTACTACCGGCGGCCGGTGGAGGGGCCCTGGGTCCCCGTCGGCATGCCGGACGTGGAGGAGATGCTCGCCGAGTGGCGGCGCACCCGCCCCGCCGTCGTCCCCGAGCCGCCCGCCGAGGAGTCCCAGCCCTCCCGCCGCCGGGGATGGTGGCGGCGCCGCGCGGTCTGAGCGCAGGATCGCGGGCATGAGGTTCGTGCTGGAGGTGGACCTGGAGGCAGGCGTGGTCGCCGGGGACGCCCGGGCGGCGGAGCTCGGCCGGATCCTGCGGTACTGGGGCGGGGCGATGAAGCAGGTCGAGCTCGCCCCCGGCAGCACCCAGGCGCTCTACGACAGCGGCTACACCGAGGTCGGTGCCTGGCGGGTCGTCGAGAGCTGAGCGGGCCTCACTCCTCCTCGTCGTCGTCCTGGTGACGGGCGGCGAGTTCCCGGGTGGCCATGCCGCCCTCGCCGCCCTCGTCGTACTGCCCGGGGTGCAGGTTCGGCTCGTCGGTCTGGTGCGCAGGCTCGCTCATGACGCCGAGCCTGCTCTGCCCGGCCGCCTACAGCAGGTCGAACTCGTTGTAGGCGGCGCCGCCGGAGAGCAGCGCGTAGCCGGGTCCGCGGTCGAAGAAGGGCTGGACGTCGTCCCGGCCGGCGCGGATCTCCGCCCGCAGGGACTCGGTCGCGGCCTCGTGCGCCGTCCCGTCGTCGCCGATCACGACGCCGTAGTCGCGGCGCGCGCCCTCGACGCTGACCTTCCGCCAGGCGATGTCGCGCAGCACCTCCTCGACCGGGCGGTCGAGCGGGTCGCCCCAGCCGCCGCCTCCCGTCGTCCGCACCCGGACGACGGTGCCGGCGCGCAGCGGCTCGGCGTCGGCCAGCGCGTCGACCTCGTGCTCGTCGGGCCCACCCGGGTCGACGGTGATCGAGAAGGGCTGGCCGGCCCGGCCGCCGTTGACGCCCCAGCAGGCCAGGATCGAGCGGTCGGCGATGGACATGAAGTGCGCGTCGCGCAGCACCCGGATGTCCTTCTCGTACCCGCAGCCGCCGCGGTAGCGGCCCGGTCCGCCGGAGTCCTTCGCCAGCCCGAGCCGCTCGATCCGCAGCGGGAACCGGGACTCGGTGAACTCGGTGGGCAGGTTCCGGGAGTCCGGCACGACGTGGATGGTGTCCTCGCCGTCGGCGTAGTACCGCCCGCCCGAGCCGCCGCCGAGCACCTCGCGCATCAGGTAGGGCTCGCCGTTCGCGTCGGTGCCGTAGACGCCGGTGGAGCGGATCGTCTCCTGGTCCGCGGGCATCCGGCCGCCGGTGGCCTTGGCCAGCACGCCGGCCAGCACGCCCAGCAGCCGCAGGATGACGAACGTCCGGGCGTTGGTCGGCGCCGGGAAGATCGGCGTGAGCAGCGTGCCCTTCTCCGGGAAGCGCATCTCGATCAGCGGGACGACGCCCTCGTTGACGTCGAGCTCGGCCATCCGCTCCGGCGTCGCGGCCAGGTTGCGCAGGATCGGCGCCAGCCACTTCTTCAGGAAGTTGC
>JAOPVN010000040.1 GCA_025966175.1 Modestobacter sp.
TCAGCCGCCACCGAAGAGCGCTCCCCGGGCCAGCGCGTGCACGCGGTCGGTGTCCTCCCGGTACTTCAGCACCGCGCCCAGGGTGCGGGCGGCGATGTCGGGGTCGAGCTCGCGGGCGCCGAGGGCGTGCAGCGCGGTGGCCCAGTCCATCGCCTCGGCGACGCCGGGGGGCTTCAGCAGGTCCAGCGCACGCAGCTGCGCGGTCGCCTGGGCCACCTGCCGGGCCAGCAGCTCGGTGACGTCGGGCAGCCGGCGGCGCAGGATCGCCACCTCGCGCTCGAAGTCGGGGTGTTCCAGCCAGTGGTAGAGGCAGCGGCGCTTGAGCGCGTCGTGCACCTCGCGGGTGCGGTTGGAGGTGAGGATGACCAGCGGCGGCGTCTTCGCGGTGATCGTGCCCAGCTCCGGGATGGAGATGGTGAAGTCGCTGAGCACCTCGAGCAGGAACGCCTCGAACTCGTCGTCGGCGCGGTCCACCTCGTCGACCAGCAGCACCGACGGCGAGTCCTCCAGCGCCTGCAGCAGCGGGCGGGCGAGCAGGAACCGGCGGTCGTAGAGGGATGCCTCCAGCTCCTCGGTGCGCTCCGCGGGGCCCGCGGCCTCGGCGGCGCGCAGGTGCAGCAGCTGCCGGCCGCAGTCCCAGTCGTAGAGGGCGTGGCTGGCCTCCAGCCCCTCGTAGCACTGCAGCCGGTACAGCGGCCGGCCGGTGACCTCGGCCAGCGCGCGGGCCAGCGCGGTCTTGCCGACGCCGGCCTCTCCCTCCAGGAACAGTGGCCGGTGCATGACCAGGGCCAGGTAGGCCGCCGTCGCCAGGCCCTCGTCGGGCAGGTAGCCCGTGTTCTCCAGTGCGGCGCCGAGCGCGACGGGGTCGGCGGGCAGAGTGGGCTGGCTCACGCCGAGCACTATCCCAGCCCGGACCTCAGTTGCGCGCCATCAGTCCGTGGCCATCGCCTCCAGATAGTCGTCGTAGCCGGCGATGACGTCCTCGAGGTCGATGACCTCCGGGAAGTCGGCGACCTCCTGGTGCTTGCGCAGGAACAGGACGGTGCGCCGGACGACGTCCTCCTCGTCGTCGGCCCCGAGCCGGTCCATGACCTCGGGGGTCACCGTGAACAAGGTGCGGACGTCCTCCAACTCGCTCGGCTGGACCACCAGGTACGAGTTCTCGCCCTGCACGTCGATCTCGATGTCCTCCACCATGGCAGCGCCCTACCCGGGTTCTGCCCGGGAAACGCCCGGGGCCACTGCGGGACGCCGGCCCGCACGGAACCCATCCTGTGGTCACGACGTGGTTTGCCGACGCAACCAACGCGGAAGATCCAGCGCATGCAGACACGAGCACTGGGCACGCAGGGCCTCACCGTCTCGGCCGAGGGGCTGGGCTGCATGGGGATGAGCGCGTTCTACGGCGCTTTCGACGACACCGAGTCGACCGCGACGCTGAATCGCGCGCTGGACCTGGGCGTCACCTTCCTCGACACCGCCGACGTCTACGGCCCGTACACGAACGAGCGGCTGCTCGCCGGTGTGCTCGCCGCCCGCCGCGACGAGGTGGTGCTGGCGACCAAGTTCGGCAACGAGGTCGACGAGCAGGGCACCCGCACCGGCCGGGTCAACGGCCGGCCGGAGTACATCCGCCAGGCCGTGGACGGATCCCTGCAGCGGCTGGGCATCGACACCATCGACCTCTACTACCAGCACCGGGTCGACCCGCAGACCCCGATCGAGGAGACCTTCGGCGCGCTCGGCGAGCTCGTCGTCGCCGGCAAGGTGCGCTACCTCGGCATCAGCGAGGCCGCTCCCGAGACGATCCGCCGGGCGCACGCCACCTCCCCGTTGTCGGCGGTGCAGACCGAGTACTCGCTGTTCACCCGGGACGTCGAGGACGACGGCGTGCTGGCAACCGTCCGCGAGCTCGGCATCGGCTTCGTGCCGTACTCCCCGCTGGGCCGCGGGTTCCTCTCGGGGCGGATCCGCTCGATCGACGACTTCGAGGAGGGCGACTTCCGGCGCTCCTCGCCGCGCTTCCAGGGGGAGAACTTCGCCAAGAACCTGGCGGTGCTCGACCAGGTGATCGCCATCGCCGAGGCCAAGGGCGTCACGCCCAGCCAGCTCGCGCTGGCCTGGGTGCTCGCGCAGGGCGCTGACGTCGTGCCGATCCCGGGCACCCGGCGGATCGCGAACCTGGAGGAGAACGTGGCGGCCGTGGACATCGAGCTCACCCCCGAGGAGCTGGCGGCGATCGAGCAGGCCGCGCCGGCCGGGGTGGCCGCCGGCGAGCGCTACGCGCCACAGGGCATGCAGACGCTCAACCACTGACCGGGCCCACCGCGGCAGGCGCTCGTCGGTTGGGGAGGATGGGCCGCATGCCGACGCCGGATGCCGCCCCGACCGACGAGCTCGCCCTCGGCGACGACCTGCGGGCCTTCATCGATGCCTCGCCCTCCCCGTTCCACGCGGTGGCGGAGCTGGCCCGCCGGCTGACCGCGGCGGGGTTCACCGAGCTCGCCGAGGCCGACCGCTGGGCGGTGCGGCCGGGCGGGGCGCACTTCGTGGTCCGGCACGGCAGCCTCATCGCATTCCGGGTGGGCAGCGCGCCGCTGGCCGAGGCGGGGATGCGGCTGGTCGGCGCGCACACCGACTCCCCCACGTTCAAGGTGCGGCCGCACAACGACGTCCGGCAGGCCGGGTACCGGCTGGTCGGCGTGGAGCCCTACGGCGGCGGGCTGTGGCACACCTGGCTGGACCGTGAGCTGACCGTCGCCGGCCGGGTGGCGCTGCGCGGCGGTTCCTCGGCGCTCGTCCGGCTGCCCGGGGCGCCGCTGCGGCTGCCGTCGCTGGCGATCCACCTGGACCGCGGCGTCCGCGACGGGCTGAAGCTCGACCCGCAGCGGGAGCTGGTGCCGGTGTGGTCCCGGGACCTGGACTCCGAGGACGGGTTCACGGCCGCGGTGGCCGCGACCGCGGGGGTGGACGTCGAGGACGTCGTCGGGCACGACCTGGTGCTGGCCGACACCCAGCACGCGGCCCGGGCGGGTGCGGACGGCACCTGGGTGGCCGCATCGCGGCTGGACGACCAGGCGTGCTGCCACTCCGGGCTCACCGCGCTGATCGCTGCGCCCGCCGGGGAGCGCACCCAGGTGCTGGTCTGCAACGACCACGAGGAGGTGGGCAGCGGCTCGATGTCCGGGGCGCGGGGCAGCTTCCTGGAGGACGTCGTCCGCCGGCTGGTCGCGGTGACCGACGCCGGTGACCCGCAGGCGCTGCCGCGCACGATCGCGCGGTC
>JAOPVN010000071.1 GCA_025966175.1 Modestobacter sp.
CCCACCGGACCCGGCTAGGCGGGCTGGGGGTCCGCCGTCCGGGCGGCGGGCCCGAGCCGGGAGGCGATCCTCCGGTCGGTCAGCCCCGCGACGAGCAGCCCGGCGAGCGCGTACTCCCGAGCCGTCAGCTGTGTCCACGGGTCGCCGCCCCGGCCCCGACCGGACTGCAGCAGCTCGTCGGCGGCGCTGACCACGGGTGCCGCCCCGGCGTCCACGGCTGCGGACCGCACGCGGCCGGCCAGCGCGGCGGCCTGCCCCCTGCGCCGGGACCAGACCGCACGATGGCCGAGGTCCAGTCGCGCCCAGTCGTCGAGCCAGACCCGGTGCGCCCGGTGCCAGTCGGCATCGGCACGGGCCAGGTCCTCCCGTCCGGCGTCGACGTCGCCCCCAGCGAAGTCCGTCAGGTTCCGGGCGTACCCGGCGGCCGGCAGGATCCCGGGGATGGTCCGGGCCCGCAACGCCTCCTCGACCCGGTCGACCCAGTCCGCAGCGTCCTCGACCTGGGCGCGGGCCAGCCGGGCGCGCACCACGGGCAGCAGGAAGGGGAACAGATAGGCCGCACAGAAGACCTCCCGGGAAGCTGCGTAGCCGCGTTCGCAGAGCTCGACGGCGACGTCGGCCTCCGGCGCGTCCCAGAGCTGTTCCTCCGTCATCCGGAAGAAGTTGCTGTGCAGGTCCATGAACTTCACCATCGCGACGCTCCCCGGAGCTCTCGTCGGGTGAACCGGAGGATCGATCGTCCCCCGGCCGACGGCCGCCCGCATCGGTCGGGTGACCTACTCGGGCACCCCTGCGGCCGACGCCGGCAGCCCGGCATCGGCAGGTCTGTCGATGGACGCCAGGCGCGGCCCGGGGGAGGTTCGAGGGGAGCCCGCAGCACGGGACCCGGGCGGGCGGAGCGCTGTGCGGCCCTGCGCCGAACGGCGGAGACTGGGGGGCACGTGGGAGGCCGGATGGACGTTCCAGGGCACCTGCAGCTGCTGCCCGACCAGCTCCCTGACCCGTGGGAGCCGTCGGTGCTCGCCCTGGGCCAGGTCGACTGCCCGAACGAGGACGAGGTCCTCCGGCTGGCCGCCGTCTCGTTCCCGGCGCTCACGCCCTGCCGGTTGGAGGTGTGCCTCCTCGTGCAGGAGGACCGGCTGGTCGGTCGTCCCGGCGACCCGCCGGACGCGGACGGCCTGGCCGGTCTGCTCACCGTGCCGACCGGCGGGGCGGGGCCGGTCGCCCTGTCCGGACGGCCGTGGGCCTGGGCCTATCCGCTGAGCGGGCCACCCGGGCGGGTCGGCTACGCCGTCGTCTCGGCTGCCGCGGAGCCGGCACCGGAGTGCCGGGTGGCGATCGCGCGGCTGGCCCGGCAGACCGGAGCCGCGCTGGTCCGCGCCGATCTGCACCGCAGCGAGGCCGAGTGCGCCGCCCGGATGCGGGCCGTGAACGTGGAGCTGGCGATGGTCAACGACCGGCTGCGTCACAGCGTCGCCGAACTGGAGCAGTCGCGCGAGACGCTGACCACGCTGACCGCCGTCGCCGCGGCAGGGGCCGGCGAGCGCGGGATCGCCGCGGCGTTGCACGCGATGACCGGGTACCCGGTCATCGTCGAGGACCAGTTCGGCAACCCGCTCGCCTGGGCCGGCCCGGACGGACCGCAGCCCTATCCGCGGCAGTCCCCGCGCCGTCGGGTCGAGTTGCTGGCCGAGGCCGGCCGCGGGTCCGTGCCACTGCGCGACCACGACCGGCTGATCACCCCGGTGCAGTGCCGCGACCGCGTCCTCGGGCTGCTCGCACTCGTCGACCCCGAGCGGCGGGCCGGTCGGCCGGAGTCCTTCGCGCTCCAGCACGCCGCCGTGGTCCTGGGCATCGAGCTGGCCCACCAGCGGAGCCTGGCCGAGACCGAGCTCCGGCTGCGCGGCGACCTGGTCGGTGACCTGCTCGCCGGATCCCACACCGAGAGCGCGATCTCCCGCGCGGCCGCCCTCGGTCACGATCTCCACGGACCCCACCACGTGCTCGCCGTGCGGTGGCCGGGAGCTCATGACGAGGACGCCGTCGTGCTCGCCGTCCAGCGCGCGGTGCGGCTGTGCGACATGGATGCGCTGGTGGCCCGGCAGTCCGACGCCGTGGTCGTGGTCACCGCGCCACCGGAGTCGCGGGGAGCAGCGCACCGTTGGGGCGAGCTGCACTCCGCGCTGTCGGAGATCCTGCCGAGCACGCGCGGGTCGATCGGGGTGGGCGAGGTGCACGACTGGCCGGCCGAGTTGCCCCGCTCGTACTCCGAGGCGCTGCACGCGCTGGCGATGGTGGAGTGGTCCCGCGGTTGCGGGGTGATGACCTTCGAGGAGCTCGGCGTCCTCCGGTTGCTGTTCACCAGCCAGGACAAGCACGGCGTGGAGCAGTTCGTCCGGGACTGGCTCGGCGTGCTGATCGACTACGACCGGGCCCGCAGCACGGAGCTGGTGACGACGCTGTCGCGGTACTACGGCTGCGGCGGCAACTACGACGCGACCGCCGCGGCGCTGCACGTCCACCGCAGCACCCTGCGCTACCGGCTCCAGCGCATCCGCGACCTGACCGGCCACGACCTGGGCGCCGCCGACTGCCGCCTCGACCTGGAGATCGCGACCCAGGCCTGGCAGATCCTCCGCGGATCGCACTGAGCCACCCGACCCGAGCCACCCGACCCGAGCCACCCGACCTGCCGCCCGCCCCGACCCGCCGGGCCGAGACCGCGCCCTGCAGTTGAGCGGCCTGGGCCGGTGCGGTGCGGGCGCATCGCGACGAGCGTTGGGCCCGAGAACGCCTGAGGAGGCACCATGGACGACGCTGACGCCCGGGACGGAACGGCACCGGACCACCGGGCCGGGCGCGGACCAGCGGGTCGCCCTCGCCCCGGCCGAGCGGTGATCACCGCCGTCGTGGGCCTGCTCGTGCTCCTCACCGGGTGCACCGGCTCCAACGACGGGAACTCGGCCGCCGCGCCGTCCTCGGCCTCCGGGGGGACCGGCACGAACGCCGCGGGGTCCGAACAGGCGGCCTACGAGCAGGTCATCCAGAAGGTGCTGCCCAGCGTCGTGGAGATCCGGAGCAGCTCCGGGCTCGGTTCCGGCGTCGTCTACGACACCAACGGCAACGTCGTGACCAACGCGCACGTGGTGGGGACCGACCAGCAGTTCGAGGTCCTGACCTCCGGCTCGGCCACCCTGCTGCCGGCCACGCTCGTGGGCAGCTATCCCCCCAACGACCTCGCCGTCATCCGGGTCACCGGGGGGCGGGGGTTGCAGCCGGCCACGTTCGCCGACTCCGCCCAGGCCGAGGTCGGGGCGATCGTGCTGGCCATGGGCAACCCGCTGGGGCTGTCCGCCACGGTCACCAACGGCATCGTCTCCGCGACCGGGCGCACGGTGTCCGAACCCGCGACCGAGTCGAGCCCCGGTGCCACGTTGCCGGACATGCTGCAGACGTCCGCGCCGATCAATCCGGGCAACAGCGGCGGGGCCCTCGTCGACCTGCAGGGGCGGGTGCTGGGCATCCCCACCCTGGCCGCCAACGGCCCCCAGGGCGGTGCGGCGCCCGGCATCGGCTTCGCCATCCCGGCCAGCCAGGTCACCCGCATCGCCGACCAGCTCGTGCGGAGCGGCACCGTCACCGACTCCGGCAGGGCCGCCCTCGGCATCCAGGTCACCACGGTCGTCGACCAGTCCGGGGCGCCCAAGGGCGTGGCGGTGGTCGCGGTGACCTCCGGCGGGCCCGCCGCGACCGCCGGCATCCAGCCCGGTGACGTCATCGTCGCCGTCAACGGACAGCAGACCCCGACGGCGCAGGCCCTCGGCGCCGCTCTCGCGGATCTCACGCCCGGCCAGACCGTGCCGGTGACGGTGGTGCGCGGAACCGGCCAGCAGGACGTGCAGGTCACCCTCGGGGAGCTCTGACCCGGCTCGCCGAGCAGGTGGTCCCGACAGCTGGTACCGCGTCAGCCAACGTTGGCTCTGAAGGCCGCGTCAGGGACAAGCCATGCCCCTGACGCCGCCAGCCTCGCGCTCAGCCACGCGGCTCGGGGATCTCGGGTGCGCGCAGCGGGTGAAAGGCGGCCCGGAGTTCGGTGGCGAACAGTTCGGGCTCTTCCCAGGCGGCGAAGTGGCCTCCCCGCTCGGCCTCGTGGAAGTAGCTGAGGGTGGGGTAGGACTTCTCGGCCCAGCTGCGGGGTGTCT
>JAOPVN010000157.1 GCA_025966175.1 Modestobacter sp.
GCCGGCCTGGCGGAGCTGCGCAGCGACCTCGGCCGGATGCGCACCGAGCTCACCGAGCAGCTCTCCGGTGAGCTGCTGATCGAGCGCATGGTCATGCGCGCCCAGTCGGTCCGCGGGCCGGCCCAGCCCGGGCCCGACCAGGCCGACGGCCGAATCCTGGACGGCACGCCGTCCTGGGAGTCCTCGCCGGCCGGTGGCTGGGAGGTCGACCGCTGGCAGGAGACCCGGGTGGTCCCTGCCGAGCCGGTCGAGCCCGCTCCCCGGCTCATCGCGGGGCCGCCGCCCGTGCCGCCGCCGCTCACCCGCACGCTCGCCCGGGTCGACGAGGAGACCACCGCCGGACCCCGTCCGCCCTCACCGATCGAGTGGCTGGTCGAGGAGTCCGTCCTCGAGCCGTGGGTCGAGTCGCGGCCCAGGTCGCCGCTGGAGTGGCTGGGCGACCAGGCGCTGCTGGACGCGAACGGCCAGCCGACCGGTGGGATCCCGGTCGCATCCCAGCCGGGGCCCACGCCGCGCCGGCACCGTCGAGCCGCCGAGCCGGACGACGAGGACGTCACGATCGTCCCCTCGCGGTCCCCGGAGCCGGTCTCCTCGGTCGCCAGCTGGTCCAGCGCCGCCGAGGAGACGCCCGCGGCCGAGAGTGACTCCTACGACAGCTCCGGCTACGACGAGATGCTGTTCGGCACCTCGACGTACCGCAGCCCGTCGTCCGAGGAGACGCCGTCCTACGGAGCGTCGTCGTACGAGACACCGTCCTACGAGACGCCCTCCTGGTCGACCGGCGACACGTCCTGGTCGGCCCGCAGCACCGCCTCGGAGATCGACTCCTCCGACACGGGCAGCCCGGACGACGTCGACCCGAGGTCGGGCAGCACCTCGTACCGGTCGACCGGCTACGACGCCTCCGGCTACGCCGCGCCCGGCCGGACCGACGCACCGGCACAGCGCGACGAGCCGGAGCCCCAGGGGCACGCCCGGCTCGCGCAGATCCTGGCCGAGAGCGGGGTCGAGGCGCCCAGCGGTGGGCGGTCCCGCCGTCGTCGCCACCGTGAGGAAGCCGGCGAGACCCCCGAGGACGACGTGCTCGCCCGGGTGCTCGGCCGCAACTGAAGAAGGACCCCTCTGCCCCCGCGCCTCGCGGGCTCGACGCGGGCCCCTGCAGAGGGGCCGTTAGATGGGGCCGCGGGACAGCGCGCCGCCGTCGAGCACCAGCGTCTGGCCGGTGACCCAGCCGGCGCCGTCGCCGAGCAGGTAGGCAGCCGCCTCGCCGATGTCCTCCGGGGTGCCCAGCCGGCCCACCGGGTACTGCTTGGACAGCGAGTCCTCGCGGCCGGTGAACAGCGCCTCGGCGAAGCGGGTCTTCACCACCGCCGGGGCCACGGCGTTGACCCGGACCTTCGGCCCGAGCTCGACGGCGAGCTGCGTGGTCAGGTTGACCAGCGCGGCCTTGCTGACGCCGTAGGCGGCGATGCCCTCGCTCGACTTCAGGCCGGCCACCGAGGCGACGATCAGCACCGAGCCGCCGTGCTCGGACATCCACGCCCGCCAGGCCTCCTGCACCAGGCCGAGGCTGGAGACGACGTTGGTGTCCAGGATCTTGCGGAAGGCGTCCAGCGGAGCGTCCATCAGCGGGCCGAACACCGGGTTGATCCCGACGTTGCCCACGAGGCAGTCCAGGCTGCCGAAGGTGTCCACGGCGGTGCGCACGGCCTCCGCGCGGTGCTCAGGGTCCCCGGCGTTGCCGGCCACGGCGACCGCCTTCTCCGGGCCACCCAGCTGCTCGACCGCCTCGGCGAGTGCCTCGGGCTTTCGGGCGGTCACCACCACCCGGGCGCCCCGGTCGACCAGGCTCTGTGCGATCGCCAGGCCGATGCCGCGGCTCGCGCCGGTGACCAGTGCGGTG
The DNA here is from genome assembly GCA_025966175.1 of Modestobacter sp. Taxonomy (GTDB): domain Bacteria; phylum Actinomycetota; class Actinomycetes; order Mycobacteriales; family Geodermatophilaceae; genus Modestobacter. The sequence continues at coordinate 1,904 of JAOPVN010000157.1, forward strand.
CGTCCCTCGAAGCTGCTCACCGTGCTCCTCCGTGCTCCAAGCCGGCTCCGCTGCCGGCGCGGCCTCAACCTAACCGGGGTCCCGGTGACCCCTCCGGCCACCCGGGTGAGTCAGCACACACCCCGCTGACGTTGCGGGCGGGGGCCCGGTGGTCACACACTCGCCTACGGCGCGACACCTGCGTGACACATCCGGACCCCGGGTGGTTGCAGCGGGCGGGACGTCACCGCTCCATCCGCACCACCACGGCCCACGACGACGTGGGACGACGCGACCTGAGTCCGGTACCCGCGAGGGACTGGAACGAGAGGTGCACCGGGATGTCCGTCCGTCCCTTCCGCGCGGTTGCGCCGCGCCCCCCTGCTCTGCCCGCCGCCGGGCTGCCCCCGGCCGCCGAGGCCCCCGCCCGACTGCGCATCGGTGTCGTCGGAGCCGGCCGGGTCGGTGCCGTCCTCGGTGCCGCGCTCGCCGCCGCCGGCCACGACGTGGTCGCCGCCTCGGGCCTGTCCGCCGCATCCGCCGAGCGCGCCGCCCGGCTGCTGCCCGGTGTTCCGCTGCTGCCCGCCGACGAGGTGGTGGCCGCCAGCGACCTGGTCGTCCTCGCGGTCCCCGACGACACCCTCGCCGGCCTGGTCGGGGGGCTCGCCGACACCGGTGCCTGGCGCCGCGGCCAGCTGCTCTTCCACACCTCCGGCGCGCACGGCCTGGCCGTCCTCGCCCCGGCCGAGCGGGCCGGCGTGCTCTCCGTGGCCCTGCACCCGGCGATGACCTTCTCCGGCGGGGCGGAGGACCTGCACCGCGTGGTAGCCGCACCCTTCGGGGTCACCAGCCGCCCCGAGCACCGGGCGGTCGCCGAAACCCTCGTCCTGGAGATGGGCGGGGAGCCGTTCTGGGTGGAGGAGTCCGACCGCGGGCTCTACCACGCAGCCCTGGTCACCGGCGCCAACCACCTGGTCACCCTGGTCGCCGAGGCCGCCGACCTGCTGCGCACCGCCGGCGTCGCCGACCCCACCCGGGTGCTGGGTCCGCTGCTGACCGCGGCCCTGGACAACGGCCTGCGCCGCGGCGACCGCGGGCTCACCGGGCCGGTCAGCCGGGGGGACGTCGGCACCGTCGCCGCGCACCTGCAGACGCTGTCCGAACGCGCGCCCTCCTCCGTCGACGCCTACGTGGCGCTGGCCCGGCGCACCACCGAGCGCGCGCTGGCGGCCGGCCGGCTCAAGCGGCACGAGGGCGCGCCCCTGCTGGAGCTGCTCAGCGGCTCGGCCGAGGAGGCTGCGCGATGAACCGAGGAGGCTGCGTGATGAACACTGCGTCGTCCACCCGCCCCGCCACCCCGCCGAACGTTGCCGAGACCACCGCCGACCTCCGCAAGCTGCGCGACCAGCTGCCCGGCCCGGTCGTGCTGGTGCCCACCATGGGTGCGCTGCACGAGGGGCACCGCACGCTGGTCCGCGCCGCCCGCGCGCACGGCGGCAGCGTCGTCGTCTCGGTGTTCGTCAACCCGACGCAGTTCGGGCCCGGTGAGGACTTCGACCGCTACCCGCGCACCTGGGACGCCGATCTGGCCGCGCTGGCCGAGGAGGGCGCCGACCTGGTGTTCCACCCGCCGGTGGACGAGGTCTACCCGCCCGGTTCGCTGGGCGTCACGGTGCAGCCCGGCCCGCTTGGTGACGTGCTGGAGGGCGCCGTCCGGCCCGGGCACTTCGCCGGCGTGCTGACCGTCGTGGCCAAGCTGTTCGGCCTGGTCCGCCCGGACGTCGCCGTGTTCGGCGAGAAGGACTACCAGCAGCTGACGCTCATCCGGGCGATGGCCCGAGAGCTGGCGCTGGGCGTCGAGGTGGTGGGCGTGCCGACGGTGCGCGAGGACGACGGCATGGCGCTGTCCAGCCGCAATCGCTACCTGTCCGAGGAGCAGCGCAGCACCGCTGCCGCGTTGTCCGCGGCGCTCCGGTCGGGTGCGGCAGCCGGCCCGCAGGGGCCCGAGGCCGTTCTCGCCGCCGCCCGGGCGGTGCTCGCTGCAGCGCCCGAGCTGGTGCCGGACTACCTCGAGCTCACCGACCCCGACCTCGGCCCGGCGCCCGCCGCCGGACCGGCCCGCCTGCTCGTCGCCGCCCGCGCCGGCAGCACCCGACTCATCGACAACACCGCTGTGACGGTGCACGACTCAACGCAGGGGAGCCCCCGATGATGCGCACCATGCTCAAGAGCAAGATCCACCGGGCCACGGTGACCCAGGCCGACCTGCACTACGTCGGTTCGGTGACCATCGACGAGGACCTGCTCGACGCCGCGGACCTGCTGCCCGGCGAGCAGGTCGCGATCGTCGACGTCACCAATGGCGCCCGGCTGGAGACCTACGTGATCCCTGGGGAGCGCGGCACCGGCGTGATCGGCATCAACGGTGCCGCCGCGCACCTCGTGCACCCCGGCGACCTGGTGATCATGATCAGCTACGGCCAGATGGACGAGTCGGAGGCGAAGAGCTACATCCCGCGGGTGGTGCACGTCGACGGTGACAACCGCATCGTCGAGCTCGGCGCCGATCCCTCGGCACCGGTGCCGGGCGCTCCCGACCAGCGGCGCAGCGACCTCGGCGTACCCGTCAGGTGACCGCATGACGAGCTCGACGGTCGCCCGGGCCACCGGGCTGCCGTTGCGGCTGCGCGCCCCCGCCCCCGGCTGGGAGCTGACCGCTGACATCTGCGTGGTCGGCTCCGGCGTCGCCGGGTTGTGCGTGGCGCTGCACGCCCGCGCCGCCGGGCTCTCGGTCGCCGTCGTCACCAAGGTCGAGGTGGACGACGGGTCCACCCGCTGGGCGCAGGGCGGGATCGCCGCCGTCCTGGACCCCGCCGACAGCCCCGCCGCGCACGCCCGGGACACCGAGGTCGCCGGGGTCGGGCTGTGCGACCGCGCCGCGGTCGACGCGCTGGTCACCGAGGGGCCGGAGCGGCTGCACCAGCTGATCACCTGGGGCGCCGCGTTCGACCGGGACAGCGCCGGGCACCTGTTGCTCACCCGGGAGGGCGGGCACTCCACCGACCGGATCGTGCACGCCGGGGGCGACGCCACCGGCGCGGAGGTGCAGCGGGCGCTGCGCGCCGCCGTGGCCGCCGACCCGGGGGTCACGCTGGTCGAGCACGCGATGGTGCTGGACGTCATCCGCGACGCGGCCGGCCGGGCGGCCGGGGTGACCCTGCACGTGCTGGGGGAGGGCAGCGCCGACGGCGTGGGGGCCGTGCGTGCGCGGGCCGTCGTGCTGGCCACCGGCGGGATGGGTCAGGTCTACGCCGCGACCACCAACCCGGCCGTCTCCACCGGCGACGGCGTCGCCCTCGGCCTGCGCGCCGGGGCGGTCGCCACCGACCTGGAGTTCGTCCAGTTCCACCCCACGTCCCTCTACCTGGGCCCCGGTGCCCGCGGCCAGCAGCCACTGGTCTCCGAGGCGCTGCGCGGCGAGGGCGCGGTGCTGCGCGACGGCGCCGGGGAGCGGTTCATGGTCGGCGTCCACGAGCTGGCCGAGTTGGCCCCGCGCGACGTCGTGGCCAAGGCGATCACCCGGGTGCAGTTGCGCGACGGCGTCGACCACGTGTGGCTGGACGCCCGCGAGGTCCCCGGCCTGGCCGCGCGATTCCCGACGATCGTGGCGCGCTGCCGGGAAGCGGGCATCGACCCGGTCACCGAGCTCGTGCCGGTCACCCCGGCGGCCCACTACGCCTCCGGTGGGCTGGCCAGCGACCTGGCCGGCCGCACCACCGTCCCGGGGCTCTACGCCTGCGGTGAGGTCGCCTGCACCGGCGTGCACGGCGCCAACCGGCTGGCCTCCAACTCCCTCCTCGAGGGGCTGGTCTTCGCCGGCCGGATCGGCGCGGCGCTGGCCCGCGAGCTGCCCGTGCCCGCACCCGCCCCGCCCGCGGACACCCGGCCGGAGGGCCTGGTCGACGCCGCCTCCCGCGCCGAGCTCACCGCGACGATGTCGGCCCGGGTCGGCGCGCTGCGCAGCGGGGCCGGGCTGGCCGAGGCCGCCGAACGGCTGGCGGCGCTGGGGGAGCGGACCACCGCCGTCCCCGGTGTGCCCGGCTGGGAGGCCACCGACCTGCTCACCGTCGCCACCGCCCTCACGGCGGCGGCCGCCGCCCGCGAGGAGACCCGCGGCTGCCACTGGCGCGAGGATCATCCCGAGGCGACCGAGGAGTGGCGGGTGCACCTGGACGTGCGGCTGGACCCTGACGGCGGGGTGGCGCTGACCCGCCGCCCGATCGGCGAGCCCGTGGTGGTTGCCTGGTGAGCGAGGAACGGAACGAACCCCCGAGCGGAGCGAGGTATGACGTGGTGAGCGCGCCGGCGACCCGGTCGGTGCCCGCCGACCCGACCGACCTCACCGGCACCGGCCTGTCGGTCGCGTGGGTCGACGAGCTGGTGGAGCGGACCCTCACCGAGGACCTCACCGGCGGCGCCCCCCTGCCCCGGGCGCCGGACATCGCGGTCGGCTACGACGTGACCAGCGCCGCGACCGTTCCCGGTTCCCAGTTCGGGACGGCGGACCTGGTCGCCCGCGAGGACGGCGTCGTCGCCGGCCTGCCGCTGGCCGCCCGCGTCTTCACCCGGCTGGCCCCGGGAGCCACGCTCACCGCCGGAGCGGCGGACGGCGACCGGGTGCGGCGCGGTGACGTCCTGCTGACCGTGCGCGGCCCGGTGCGTGCCCTGCTGGCCGCCGAGCGCAGCGCGCTGAACATCGCCAGCCGGGCCAGCGGGATCGCGACCGCCACCCGCGCCTGGGTCGACGCGGTCGCCGGCACCGGCGCCGTCGTCCTGGACACCCGCAAGACCACGCCGGGCCTGCGCCCGCTGGAGAAGTACGCGGTCCGCTGCGGCGGCGGGTCCAACAAGCGGATGGGGCTCTACGACGTCGCGATGGTGAAGGACAACCACGTCGCCGCGGCCGGCTCGGTCGCGGCCGCCGTCGCGCTGGTCAAGGAGCGGGCGCCGCGGGTGCCGGTTCAGGTCGAGGTGGACGAGGTCGCCCAGGCGGAGGAGGCGGTCGCGGCCGGCGCGGACTTCCTGCTCTGCGACAACATGACGCCCGCCCAGCTGCGTGAGGTGGTCGCCCAGGTCGGTGACCGGGTGGAGCTGGAGGCCACCGGTGGGCTGACCCTCGCCGTCGCCCGCGAGGTGGCGGAGACGGGCGTGGACTACCTCTCCGTCGGCGCGCTGACCCACTCCTCGCCGATCCTGGACCTCGCCCTGGACCTGCGGGAGGACTGAGCCGTGCTGCTCGCCGTGGACGTCGGGAACAGCCAGACCGTGCTGGCCACCTTCGCCGGTGACCGGCGGGTCGACTGCTGGCGGGTGACGACGCACGCCCGGGCCACCGCCGACGAGCTGCACATGCTCTGGCGGGGGCTGCTCCGCGACACCGAGATCACCGGCGTCGCCGCGTGTTCCACGGTCCCCGCGCTGCTCCCGGCGCTGCGCGAGCTGCTGGACCGGCTCGCCGTTCCGGTGACCCTGATCGGCCCCGGCGTGCGCACCGGCGTCCCGCTGCACGTGGACAACCCCCGCGAGGTGGGCGCCGACCGGGTGGTCACCGCGCTCGCTGCCCACGAGCTGTACGGGAAGCGTCCCGACGGCAGCGGCCGCCCGGTCGTCGTCGTCGACTTCGGCACCTCCACCAACGTCGACGCGGTCGGGCCGGACGGGCAGTTCCTCGGCGGAGCGCTGGCACCCGGCGTCGAGGTGAGCCTGGAGGCGCTGGCCACCCGCGCCGCCCAGCTGCGGTCGGTCGAGCTGACCGTCCCGCCGCAGGCGATCGGGAAGAACACCGTCGCCGCGCTGCAGTCCGGGCTGGTCCTGGGCTTCGCCGGCCTGGTCGACGGCCTGGTCGGCCGGATCGCGGCGGAGCTGGTGGCCCAGTTCGGTGCGGCCCCGCTCGTGGTCGCCACCGGCGGCCTGCACCGGCTGGTGGTGGACAGCTGCCGGTCGATCGGCGAGCGTGAGCCCGATCTCACCGTGCACGGCCTGCGGCTGGCGTTCGAGCGCCACCAGGCGAGCGGTGGCGGGTCGTCGGTGCCCCGCCCGTAGGCTCGTCGCCGTGAGTGAGGAACCGCCCGGCCCGCCCGACGACGAACTTCCCGAGCAGCTGAGGGTCCGGCGGGCCAAGCTGGACCGGCTGCGGGAGTCCGGGATCGACCCCTATCCGGTCACCGTCCCCCGCACGACCAGCCTCGCCGAGGTGCGCGCCGCCCATCCCGACCTCGAGCCGGACACCATGACCGGTGAGCAGGTCGGCGTCACCGGACGGGTGATCTTCTCCCGCAACACCGGCAAGCTGTGCTTCGCGACGCTGCGTGAGGGCGACACCGAACTGCAGGTGATGCTCTCCCGGGACCGGGTCGGGGAGGAGTCGCTCGCCGCCTGGAAGGCCGACGTCGACCTGGGCGACCACGTGCTGGTCACCGGTGAGGTGGGGACGTCGCGGCGCGGCGAGCTCTCCGTCTTCGCCGACTCGTGGCAGCTGGCGGCCAAGGCGCTGCGGCCGCTGCCGGTGGCGCACAAGCCGATGAGCGAGGAGCTCCGGGTCCGTCGCCGCTACGTGGACCTGATCGTGCGCGACGAGGCCCGCCGGACCGTGCACCAGCGCTCCACCGTGATGCGCACGCTGCGTTCGGGATTGACGGCGCGACAGTTCCTCGAGGTCGAGACGCCGATGCTGCAGACCGTGCACGGAGGTGCGGCCGCGCGACCGTTCCGCACCCACATGAACGCGTTCGACCTGGATCTTTACCTGCGCATCGCGCCTGAGCTGTTCCTCAAGCGGTGCATCGTCGGTGGTCTGGACCGGGTGTTCGAGATCAATCGCAACTTCCGTAACGAGGGCGCCGACTCCTCGCACTCCCCGGAGTTCGCGATGCTCGAGGCCTACGCTGCGTACTGGGATTATCAGGAAATGGCCAGGATGACACGCGAACTGGTCCAGGAGTGTTCTACCGCACTCTTCGGTGACCACGTCGCGCGGCATCACGACGGCACCGAACTGGACCTGTCCGGGGAGTGGCCGCAGGTGCCTCTCTACAGTGCTGTCTCCGACGCGGTCGGGGAAGAGGTGACCCCGGAGACGCCGGTCGAGCAGCTGCGCGCGCTCGCCGAGCGTCACGACGTCGGCGTCGACCCGGCCTGGCTGCCGGGCAAGGTGGTCGAGGAGATCTTCGAGGCCCTCGTCCAGGACACCCTGCAGTCGCCGACGTTCATCATCGACTACCCCGTGGACACCTCCCCCCTGACCCGGGCGCACCGCTCGAAGCCCGGACTGGCGGAGAAGTGGGACCTCTACATCGGCGGGATCGAGCAGGGCACCGCCTACTCCGAGCTCGTCGACCCCGTCGTCCAGCGCGAGCGGTTCACCGCCCAGGCACTGCTCGCCGCGGCCGGCGACCCGGAGGCGATGGTGCTCGACGAGGACTTCCTCGAGGCGCTCGAGTACGGGATGCCGCCCACCGGGGGCATGGGATTCGGGATGGACCGCCTGATGATGACGCTGACCGGATTGGGCATTCGGGAGACGATCCTGTTCCCGTTGGTGCGTCCGATCCATCAATAGCTCACCTGTACGGGTCGTTTTCCTGCGGATTTGCGATCGCGTTGGCGCAATTGCCACTCAGCATGATGCAATGGGTCTGTCGAACACGGGGCAGCAATGACGACAGTCCACATGCCCGGAGCAACAGGAGTGAGCAGACAATGGCACGCAAGGTCCAGGTGATCCTGAGCGACGACCTCGATGACAGCATCTCTGCTGACGAGACGGTCACGTTCGCCCTCGACGGGACGACCTATGAGATCGACCTGTCGGACAAGAACGCCACGGAGATGCGTGACGCGTTCGGGAAGTACGTCTCGGCCGCCCGCAAGGTGAGCAGCCGCGGCCGCGCTTCCGGTGCCGGCCGTTCCCGGGCGACCGGTGGCGGGGGGCGCATGGACCGCGAGCAGGCCGGCGCGATCCGCGAGTGGGCCCGCAAGAACGGGCACCAGGTGAGCGACCGTGGCCGCATCCCGGCCAGCATCGTCGAGGCCTTCGAGGCAGCGCACTGACCCTGCACTGACCTCTGCACGAACCCCGCCGGTCACCCGGCGGGACGGTGGCCCAGCCCCTTCCGGGGCTGGGCCTTCGTGCTCTCCGGGGGCTGGGACGCCGGGTGCCGACGGGCCGCCGTCCGCTGAGGGCGTAACCGCGGCGGAACAGCCTCAGCGGGACGACAGTTGTGTCCATCGAGCCACCCGCAGGTACCACGGCCTCGTCTCGACGCCGATCGGGTGGTGCGAACTACAGTGGAGCGACCGGTGCCCAGCGCGCCGACGAACGTCGGGTGTCCACCGTCCCCCGCGAGGGGGGCACGAGCACAGCAGGTCCAGCCGGTCAGAGGAGAAGCAGCAGATGTTCGAACGGTTCACCGACCGAGCCCGTCGGGTGGTCGTCCTGGCCCAAGAAGAGGCCCGGATGCTCAACCAC
>JAOPVN010000089.1 GCA_025966175.1 Modestobacter sp.
CGGTCGAGGACGTCGCCGTCCGCGACGTCATGGTGCCGGCCGAGCTGCGCCGGGCCGCCGCCGAGGTGGCACGGCCCGGAAGCAGGGGCAGGCCGTCGAGGCCGGTGACGCCACGGTGGCGCTGACCACGGGTCCGAGCGCGCCGGACCTCGGGCTCCGCCCCGCCTGACCGCGGGCCGGCCACTCCCCTCCCGGGGTGGCCGGCTCACGGTCACTCCCGGACGTCGGCGGGCTCCTCGGACATCGGCAGGCCGGCCGCGAGCCAGGCCTCCACCCCGCCCGCGAGGTCGGTCGCGCGGTGCAGGCCGACCGCCCGCAACGACGCGGCGGCGAGGCTGGAGCTGTAGCCCTGCCGGCAGATCACGACCACCTGCAGATCACGATCCGCTGCCTCCGGGATCCGCCACGGGCTCATCGGGTCGAGTCGCCACTCGAGCACGGTCCGGTCGATGACCAGCGCGCCGGGGAACTCGCCCTGGGCCCGCCGGTGCGACTCGGTCCGGGTGTCGACGACGAGGGCGCCACGCGCGGCCGCGGCCACCAGTTCCTGCGGCGTCAGCCGGTGCACGCCGGCCCGGCTCGCCGCCAGCACGTCGTCGATGCTCATGGCCCGAGCGTGCCCGACGGCCGGAGGAGCCGCGCGACCGCAGGCCTCAGGCGCCTTCCTCGGCCGGGCGGAGGGCGTCGGGCACCACGGGGTCCGCCAGCGGCCGCTGAACGTCCCGGCCCGAGATGGCGACGTAGCCGACCAGGACGACGATCAGCACCAGGGCCACGGCGCTGACCGGACCGTCCCCCAGGCCCAGGCCGCCGGCGAACGAGTGCGGCTTGCCCAGCCAGTCGGCGAAGGACGCTCCGAGCGGACGGGTGAGGACGTAGGCCGTCCAGAAGGCGACGACCGGGCTGAGCCCGAAGCGCCACCAGCCCAGCGCCGGCACGACCATGAGAACGGCGAAGAACACGCCCGCCCAGAAGAACCCCAGGTGCAGGGTGTCGGCGACCAGGTCGCCGGTGGCGGTGCCGAGGGCGAAGGTCACCAGGACGGTCAGCCAGTAGAACGTCTCGCGCCGGCGGGTGACGATGCTGTGGATGGACAGCGTTCCCTCGCTGCGCCACCACGCGACGAGGATCCCGGCCAGCACGGCGGCACAGATGATCGTCGAGGCGAGGTAGGAGATGCCGAGCACGACGCGCGGGCCGTCGGCCACCATGGTGCCGAAGACCGCGACCATCACGACCGCGAACCAGTAGGCGACCGCGGTGTACCGCGGTGTCCGGAACTGCCACCACAGCGCGACCACGATCCCGACGACGCCCACTCCCCCGGCGAGCACGAGGCTGAGCGTGCTCAGGTAGTCCGCGCTTGCCTCGCCCATCCCGGTGGTCAGCACCTTGATCAGCCAGAACACGGCGCTGATCTCGGGCACCTTGGCGGCCATCGGCTGACGGCGCCAGGCCGGAACGTTGCTCGGCTGCATGGAGTCCCCTCGTCGGTGCGGTGATCGACACCCACCGGTCCCGGTGGGCGACACGAGGAGGGAGCAACGCTGGTCACCGTCCCGACGCGGCCGGCGGGCACCTGGACGGAACCCCGGAGGAGCAGCCAGGTGCGCGCCCGGCCAGGCGCGCCGACGACGCTAGGGCGCCGTGGACCAGTCCCCGGCCAGCCACCGGTAAACGCACGGCCAAGTGGCACGGACACCGCACGCACCACGTCGCGGCGGTCGGATGGGACGTCGGGCGGGCGCGGCAGGTGAGCTGGCCGATGACCGTCCAGATCGGTCGTGACGTCATTCTCGATGCATGAGAACGAGCCAGCCGCGAGGGCAAGAAGTGCGGCGTCCTGGTCCTGTGCTTCTCCAGTTGGGGTCTGCGCGGACACAGGAGATGCGCGGTCGTCGGACCGGTACGCATGGTCGAGCCACGTCAAGCCAGCGGCTACTCACAGCCTGCGCGGTGCACACGCAGCGCGACCGGAAAGGCCATATGGCTACGGGAGCATGACGCACTGCCCCGGGCACACCGCTTTATGCGAGCGACCCGCCGTTCACGAAGGAGTGCGCGGCAATGGGCATTGGCTTTCCGGGTCAGTGATCAATAGCGTCCTCAGCGTGTTGACGTAGGCCCCACCAACACGGGTGGACCGTCACGCACATTCGTCAAGGAACGGACATTCTCGATCTTCGTCCTAGGGAGACATCATGAAGCATCATGGGTCGACTCGGAAGATCTTGGGTCGCGCAGTGCTGGGCGTGGCCCTCGCATTAGCGGGGCTCCTGGTGCAGGCAGTGCCGGCGAGTGCCCAGCCGACGGCGCTCACCGAAACGGTCACCGGATCCTGCGGTTCGGTGATGGACTGGGCGACCAAGATCAACGCCGCGCTCGAGCAGGGCGATGACGGTTACTTCAACAGGATGACGGCGACGATCGACGGCTGTGGTTACCGCGCCCAGCAGCGCCAGGGTCACGACAGCCCGACGGGGAAGTACTGGTGCACCAACACCGTCATCGACGCCTACAACCTGGCGGGAATCACCGGGCTCACCGTGGACCCCGGGCCCGGGGTCGACTCGCCGTCGTTGCCTCCGCCCGGGCACCAACAGGTCATCACCATGGCTGATTGGTGGATGACGGCGCCGGGCTACACCTACATCGATATGCGGAGCGGAAATCGTCGGGCCGCGATACAGCAGGTGCACCCCGGCTATGCCATCTTCTACGAGTCCGTGTTCGGCGAGGAGAACGGTGCGGAACACGTCGCCCTGGTCAGCTCCATCTCGGTCGACACCGCGGGAAACGGTGAGATCACGACCATCGACTCGAACGCCGAGAGCAAGACATTCACCTATGGCGTCGTGAGAGGCAGGGTCCAGGACACCCCCTACCCCGTGATCGGCTTCGGAGGTCACTGACCCGCCGTATGACGAGGCTGGTGTGCGTGAAGAAGGGGCAGTGCGATCGTCAGCAGGCGCGGTGCTGACGACCGCACTGCCCCGCTCGGATGAAGCCCGGTCGGAGCGGGGTTTGTGGGCGCGGCAGGGATCGAACCTGCGACCGCTCGCTTGCAAGCAGGACACGCGTGAGCGCTGTGCTGACCTGGGCCTATGGCCGTCTTTACGAAGCGTTGGAGCCTCAGTTCAGCGGTCGCTCCTGCAGACCCCCCTGAAACAGCTCCGCGAGCCGTGATGGCCTAGCGGCCAAAGTAGCCCTCCCCCAAGCTCCCACCGAGACGCCAGCCGACACAGGGTGTGGACGAACCTGTGTCGCCCACCGCCCCGCCGGGCACCCACCACGACACACCTGAGCTGTCGCACCCTCGATGCGCCGCGTCATCAGATAGGCGTACGGCAACTCACCGTAGGCGAGCCGGAACTCGCGACTGAGGTGCCCGGCCGACATGTGCGCGCCGCCGGCGAGCGCCTCGACGTCCAGCGGCTGCGCCGCCGCTGGGCTGCTGGTCACCTGCGAGATCGTGCCACTCGCGCGGGAGGTGCCGCGGCATCGGCAGCCGATGTAGTCGCCCTCGGCCAGGCCCTCGATGCGGCGGGCGACCTCGTGCGCCGAGTCGGC
>JAOPVN010000110.1 GCA_025966175.1 Modestobacter sp.
TCATGGCGATGCTCATCCAGTCGCTCACCGCCAAGCTGGGCATGGCCACCGGGCGCGACCTGGCCACGCTGTGCCGCGAGCGCCTTCCCCGCCCCGTCACCTGGGGGCTGTGGGCCCAGGCCGAGGCCGTGGCCATCGCGACCGATCTGGCCGAGATCGTCGGCGGGGCCGTCGCGCTCCACCTGCTCTTCGGCGTTCCGCTGCCGCTCGGTGGCCTGATCACCGCCGGGGTCGCGTTCGTGCTGCTGGCCGCGCAGTCCCGGGGGTACCGGCCCTTCGAGCGGGTGATCACCGGATTGCTGCTGGTGATCGGTCTGGGGTTCGGCTACACGCTGGTCGGCTCGGGGGTGGACCTCGGCGGTGTCGCGGGCGGAATGGTGCCTTCGTTCGAGGGCACCGACAGCATCGTGCTGGCCACCGGCATCCTGGGAGCCACGGTCATGCCGCACGTGATCTACGTGCACTCCGCGCTCACGCCCGGCCGGTACGGCGACGTGGTCACCGCAGGGCGCAGCACCGCGGGACGCCGGCGCCTCCTGCGGGCGCAGCGGCTGGACGTGCTGCTCGCGATGGGCCTGGCGGGGTTGGTCAACGCCTCGATGCTGATCATCGCCGCGCAGCTGTTCACCGGTGGAGACCAGGCCTCCACCCTCGAGGGCGTCCACGCCGGGCTCGGCGACCACCTGGGCACCGGTGCCGCGCTCGCCTTCGCCGTCGCCCTGCTGGCGTCGGGCTTCGCCTCCTCCTCGGTCGGCACGCACGCCGGGCAGGTCGTCATGGCCGGATTCCTGCGCCGGCACATCCCGGTGCTGGCCCGGCGGCTGATCACCCTGGCCCCGGCGCTGGTGGTGCTCGGCCTGGGCGGCGACCCGACGACGGCGCTGGTGTGGTCGCAGGTGGTGCTCTGCTTCGGCATCCCGTTCGCGCTGGTGCCGCTGCTCTGGCTGACCAGCCGCAGGGACCTGATGGGCGGCTGGGTGAACCGCCGGACCACCACGCTCGCCGGGTCGCTGGTCGCCGCGCTGATCATCGGGCTGAACGGCTACCTGGTGGTGTCCACCGTCCTGGGCTGACCCGCGCTGCTGGAACGCTTCTGGCGGGGTGCCGATGAGAAACTGCGCCGGCCGCCGTCCTCGTGGTGACACCACCGGTGCTGCCCGGACGGCCGGGCCGGTCGACTGCTGAGGAGCCAGTGCACATGGGCGCGATCAAGGTCCACGAGTTCACCACCGTCGACGGGGTGGTCGACGCCCCCATGTGGACGATGGCGTACGGGTTCCCCGACGACCTGGCCGCCGCCATCGGCGGCCTCACCGCCTCGGCGTCCGGCATCCTCCTCGGCCGCACCACCTTCGAGATGTTCGCGCCGGCCTGGTCGACCCGTGCCGTGGAGGACGACCCCGGCGCCCCGTTCTTCAACGAGACGGCCAAGTACGTGGTGAGCTCCACGCTCACCGACGCCGAGTCGGTCTGGGCGAACTCGACGGTGGTCGGGGGCTACTCCGCCGACCGGATCCGAGCGCTCGAGGACGAGGTGGACGGCGACCTCTACGTGAGCGGCAGCGCCACGCTCGTGCGGGCGCTCCTCGCGGACGGCCTGGTCGACGAGCTGCACCTGTTCGTGTACCCGGTGGGCCTCGGGACGGGGACCCGGCTGTTCCCCGAGGGTGCACCGCGGACGCCGCTGTCCCTCCTCGGCGCCGAGGGCCTCAGCAACGGGGTCGCCCACCTGACCTACGGACCGGCGCGAGCCTGAGCAGGCCCGGCGCGGGCCTTCCCTACCGCGGGAACCCCTGCCCGCACTGACCGCCCGGCGCCCGGGACACCGATGCCTCCGTGGCCGTCTACCTGGCGACGGCCTGGACGGCGATGACCGGAGCCATCGGCATATCGTCCGGGTCGTCGCCGGCGTGGCCGGCCTCGGCTGCCCCGTGGGCGCGGTGGTGTTCCGGGCCGGGTAGTCGCCGGTCAGGACGGCGGGGCGGCACCGATCTCGGCGAACAGCGGGACGTCGCTGCTCACCCCCGCCGCGGCCAGGGCCTGCTGCGGCCCGCCCGCGGCCTCGGCGACCACCGGTGGGACGAGGACCTCGATGCCGTCGCCCTCCGGCCGGGCGCTCGCCGCCGCGACGACGTCCCCGTGCTCGCCGGCCAGCCGGACCGCCACGGCCCGCAGGTCACCCGGGCGGAACTCGGTCGGCTGGACGACGACCTCGAGCCCCTCCCCGGCGGAGTCGAGGACCGCCTGCACCCCGGCCGGCAGGTCGCCGAACCAGCGGACGGTCAGCCGGGTGCGGTCCAGGCTGATCCCGGTGGTCCCGAGGTCCGGTGAGTCCCCCGCCGCGGCCGACAGCCGCTCCAGGACGTCGTAGATCCCGCTCGGCACCCCCGGATAGACCACGAACTCGCCGTGCCCGACCGAGCCGGACGGCGCCCCCGCGGGTGCCCGCCGCGACCCCTTGCGCGCTGCCATGGGCCCATCATCCAGGCTGACGGACGTGGAGATCTCGGGAGCACGGATCTGGATCACCGGCGCCTCGACCGGCATCGGCGCGGCGCTGGCCCGCGAGCTGGCCGACCGGGGCGCGCGGGTGGCGATCAGCGCCCGCAACGCCGAGCAGCTGGCCGAGGTGGCGGCGGACCGGATGGTCGTCGTCCCGGTCGACGTGACCGATCGCGCGGCCACCGTCGCCGCAGGTCAGGCGGTCCGCGAGGCGCTCGGCGGGCTCGACGTCGCGATCCTCAACGCCGGCACCTGGTCGCAGTTCCACGTGGAACCATGGGACTCCCAGCTGTTCGCCGACCACCTGCAGGTGAACCTGATGGGCGCGGTGCACACGCTGGAGGCCGTCGTCCCACAGATGCTCGCGGAGGGCCGCGGCCGGATCGTCGGCATGGCGTCGGTCGCCGGCTA
>JAOPVN010000127.1 GCA_025966175.1 Modestobacter sp.
GGGGTGGCGAAGCCGAACCCCTTCTCGGCGTTGAACCACTTCACTGTTCCTTCGGGCATTGCTCGCTCCTAGCTGAGGTCGTGCGTCGGGGTCCTGCCAGAGCGCAGGGCCTTCCCGACGAACAGAACCCTAGCCGCTCTGAGGCCTTCGTGGGAACCAGACTGCAGAAGTTCCTCGGCGATCCCTCGCGGAGTCGTCCCGGGAGCTCAGAGCAGGCGGCCGGAGGCGTCCACGGAGGCGTCCTCGGGCCATGCCCGGCGGGCGTAGGCGTTCTCGGCGTGGGCGTCCTTGGCGTAGGCGTTGCCCACCGGTGCGCCGGCCGGCAGCGCCAGCGGCTCGGGGCGCCACGACGGCACGGTGATCGGCTCGGAACCGGTCCACTGCTCGGTCGCCAGCCGGGCCTCCTCGAGCCGGACGGCCTGCAGGTGGCGCCGCCATCTGTGACCCAGCACGTCGATCGTCACCAGCGCGGCGACCAGGACAGCCACGGTGAGGAAGGCGTTGGTCACTGCGGTCGCGACGTCCAGTGCGGTGATCGCCGGCCAGCTGACCTGCTCCAGCTGGTACCCGACGATCTCGATGACGACGTACAGCACGCCGTACACCAGGAACGCGACCCTCATCGCCCTGCCTCTCCTGCCGTGTGGACCGAACGGTTCCTCAACGACAGGTGGTACCCGGCACGCGAGCCCTGACCGGGTGCGGCTGCTGCCCCGTCACCCGTCCGGGTGAGCGATCGGGGCGCGGGCCTCGTTGCACGCTGCACGGTTCAGCTCGCCGGCACGCCGCGGTCGCCGAACTCGCGCAGCCGCGCCACGTGCGCCGTCCGTGCTGCCGGGCCAGCGGCAGGAGGTCATCGACGGCGCGATAGGTCAGCACCTACTTCATGCCCGCGCATCCCGGCCCATTCGGCGCGCGTGCGGCTCCTCGAACGGACCGTCGTCCTCAGCCCCGGTCGAGGGTCGGCCAGCCGCCGGCGGTGACCGCGGCGGAAGG
The DNA here is from genome assembly GCA_025966175.1 of Modestobacter sp. Lineage (GTDB taxonomy): Bacteria > Actinomycetota > Actinomycetes > Mycobacteriales > Geodermatophilaceae > Modestobacter. The sequence continues at coordinate 997 of JAOPVN010000127.1, forward strand.
GGTGGAGGTGAGGAAGTCCAGCAGCAGCCCGTCCGGGTCCGGCGCCGTCCGCACCTCGGCGTAGGGCAGGACGAACTCGCCCAGCCCCGCATCGAACGACGCGGTCGGCGGCGTGACCGGCCGGCTCCGGTAGCCGGGCGGCTCGGGGTAGGCGTAGGCGTAGAAGACGCCCTCGGACGCGCCTCCCGGCCAGTAGCCGCAGCTGGACACCTCGTCGCTGTAGGCCTCGATCATCACCCGGTCCGGGCAGTTCGGCACGCCGCCGGGGTGCCGCGGCGCTGGACGGCCGGAGAACCGGGTGACGGCGAGGTCGAAGGCGCCCCAGAAGAAGTGCACCGGGCTGGCCTTGCCGCGGAAGTCCCCGCGGAACCGGCTCAGCACCCGGTGGGCGCTGACCAGCGAGGTCCAGAACCGGTGCACCGCGTCCGGGTCGTAGCTGGCGTGCACGGCGTCCTCGTCGAACGGGATCACATCGGCGAGCTCGACCGGCACCGGGTGGATGGGCACGTCGAGTCCGAGCTCGCCCAGGTGTGCCCGGAACTCCGCGGTGAAGTCCGCGACGCTGCGGGGCTCCAGGGCCATCCGGCGGCGGCCACCCGTCGTCGTCCGGACGAGCAGCTCGTGCGCGGTCAGGTCGAGGACCACCTCGACGCCGAGGCCTCCGTAGGGCATCAACGAGGTGGTCAGCCCGACCGAGTCGACGTAGAGCGGGACATGCCACCAGTGGTTGACCGGCGGCGCCAGCGCGAGGCGCACCTTGCCGACCACCTGGGTCCACAGGTGCAGGGTGTCCCGGGTGTCCTGCCACTCCGTCAGCGGCAGGGCCGGCCAGGCGCTGGTGGGGTCCACGGTGACGGATCCGGCGTGGTCCATCCAGCGATGGTGGCAGCTCGGCGGAGATGGAGGGGTCCCCGTTGCCCCCGCCGTCGTCCGGCACCGCCGGGTCGTCGTCCTCGGCTGGCTGGCGTGCCCGGGATGGCGCTGGGCGTCGGCATCCTGATCGATGCCACCCTCGTGCCGGCGCTGCTGGTCCCGGCGCTGGTCAGCCTGCTCGGGCGGTGGAACTGGCGGCTGCCGGCCGGCTGGCCCGGGTGTTGCGGGTGCGGCCCTCCCCGGTCGCGGAGGCGCGCAGCGAGCCCGAGATCGAGGAACGACCGCTCACCCCGGCGTGGCCGCCGGACCGGGGGCGTCCTGCCCCTGGCGGTGCGGCCGGTGCCGACGCCGCCGCTCCCGGATCCGCCAGGTGAGGAAGCCGACGGCCACCAGACCGAGGAGGAGGTACGCGGACCACTGCCCCAGGCTGTGCTGCACCTGCGCATAGGACGCACCGGCCGCATAGCCGACCAGGACGACCACGGCCCCCCAGACGATGCCCCCGGCGGCGTTGTAGGCCAGGAACTTGGGATACCGCATCCGGGCCGTGCCGGCCAGCGCGGGCATGACGGCGCGGAAGAAGGCCACCCAGCGGCCGAGGAACACCGCACTCCCGCCACGGCGGGCCAGGAAGGCCCGGGCGTCGTCGAGACGCTCGCGGCGGTTGTCGAACACCTTCAGCCCGAGGACACGCGATCCGAAGTGCCGGCCGACCTCGTACCCGACGCTGTCACCGACGATGGCGGCCAGCACGACCACCACGAGGACGCCGGCCAAGGAGACGTGGCCGAGCTTCGCGGCGACGCCGGCGAGCACGGCCACCGTCTCGCCCGGGAGCACGAACCCGACGAACAGCGCGTCCTCACAGAAGACCACCAGCCCGGTGACGAGCAGGACGATCCAGCCGGGGAGGTTCAGCAGTCGGTCCAGGATGCTGCTCACGACGGTCGGACCAGCGCCGGCACGCGTCGGCGGTCGGCCGGTCGGCCGCTCCAGCGCCGGGCGCTCAGCACCACAGCAGTGGCCGCGAGAGTGGACAGGACCAGCGTGTAGGACGCCAGGACGTCGGTGAGCCAGTGGTTCCCCAGGGAGCGGTGGCTCATTCCAGGACCCCGAGGGGGCTGGTCAGCCACCCGAGCACGGGCCGGTCCGGTTTCGGCCAGCCCCTCGGCCCTGGCCACCCTGCCGAACAGCGCCGCCCACGCGAGCAGACCGACGCCCAGCCGGACCACCGGCTTCCGGGCGTCCGCGACCCAGCCTGCGGGTCGGGCGGTCGGGGGCACCCACCCAGCATGACGGCCGAAGCTGAACGTCGCCTGACTGGTTCCTGGGTGGTCGGGGGAGTGGGTGACCGAGGGGCCCGGGCCCCCCCGGCGGGGCCATCCGCCGGGGGAGTCGAGGGTCAGTCCTGGGCGTCCCCGGCGGACTCGGGCTGGTCGGCGGCGTCGGCCGGGTCGTTGGCGTCCTGCGCCTGCTGGGCCAGGACGGTCGCGTTGCCGGCGTCCACCGTGACCTCGGTGACCGTGCCGTCGGCCGCGTTCACCTCGACGGTGTAGACGACGAAGCCGTTCTCCGTGTCGAGGCCGGTCTCGGCGACCGTGCCCGGAACGGCGGCCAGCGCCGCCTGCTCGGCCTGGGACTGGGAGACGGTGGCCAGCGCCTGGAGCGCCGCCTGCTCGGAGTTGTCGCTGGAGGAGTTCTCCTGGCCGTCGGCCTGCTCGGTCTCGGCGGGGGCCGCAACCGACCCGGTGAAGGTCGGGTCGGCCGTCTCCTGCTCGCTGCCGGCACCGCCGTCAGGACCGTCGGCGTGCTCGCCGTCGGACTGCTGCTGGTCGGCGCCCGCGCTGCTGGAGGGGGCGGGGCTGTTGCTGGCGGCGGCGATCGACGCCCCCCCACCCACGACCAGCGCGGCGAGGACCCCGGTGGCGGCCAGCTTGCTCTTGGTCAGACGCAGGTTCATGTCTTCCTCCTTCGATCCGAGTCGCCGTCGTGACGTCTCGATGTCCCCACTCTGCGTCGGGGGTGCTGTGACGGTGCTGAGGGCTGAGAGCCCTCTCAGCTGGTCCACTCGCTGGCTGGTGGTCGCTCTACGCTGCGCCGGTGAACGCTCCCGTTCCGCGCGGAAGCGGACAACAGCTTCAGCCGGCGGCCGGGCCGCGGCGCTCCCGCGTCGGGGTGCGGGTACGGGCGACCGCTGCGGCCGTGCTGGTCGTCCTGGTCGCGCTGCTGCTCGCCAGCGCCGTGCTGATCTCCCTGGTCGGGCGCACGGTCCGGGAGACGGTGACCACGGCGGTGCAGACCCGCGCCGAGCAGGTCGCCGCCGACGTGGCCGGTGGAGTGGGGGCGGCGCAGTTCGGCGGTTCCGACGACGGGGCGCAGGTGCAGGTCGTGTCCGGGAACCGGGTGGTCGCGGCCAGCCCCGGGCTCGCCGGGCTGGCTCCGCTGAGCGACGTGCGGCCGGCAGCCGGGTCGACGCTCACCGCCACCGTCGACGGGCGGCTGCTCGAGGAGAGCGGGGACAGCTACCGGCTGGTCGCGCTGGGGCTCGACCCGTCGACGGGCGCGGACCGGGTCATCGCCGTGCAGTCCCTGGCGGTGGCGGAGAGCACGCAGGACCTGGTGCAGCGCCTGGCGGCCATCGGCGTCCCGGTGCTGCTGCTCGTGGTGGGTGCGGCCACCTGGCTGTCGGTGGGCCGGGCGCTGCAGCCGGTCGAGGCGATCCGGGCCCGGACCGCGCGCATCCAGGCAGCAGACCTGTCCGCCCGGGTGCCCGTCCCCGCCACCCGCGACGAGATCGCGTCCCTGGCGAACACCATGAACGCGATGCTGGCCCGGCTGGAGTCCTCGGCCCAGGCCCAGCGCGCCTTCGTCTCCGATGCCGGGCACGAGATGCGCAGCCCGGTGGCCGCCATCCGCACCGAGGTCGAGGTGGCCCAACGGGCCGGTGTCGGAGAGACGACGCTCAGCGACGTCCTCAGCGAGACCGGACGCCTGGAGCGCCTGGTCGACGACCTCCTCGTGCTGGCGCGGGCCGACGAGTCCCGGGTCCCGCTGCACCGGATGGACGTCGACCTCGACGACCTGATCGAGGCGGAGCGCGCCCGGCTACGGGACCGGGGAATCGCCGTCACGGCCAGCGTCGGCGCCGCCAGGGTCGTCGGGGACCGGTCCGCGCTGGCGCGGGTGGTCCGCAACCTCGTGGAGAACGCGGCCCGGCACGCCGCCGGGCGGGTGCACCTGGCCTGCGGGACGGACAGCGCGGTCGAGGGGGCGGCCTGGCTGGAGGTCGACGACGACGGACCGGGCATCCCGCCGGCCGACCGGGAGCGGGTGTTCGACCGGTTCGTCCGACTGGACGAGGCCCGGGCCCGCGAGGACGGCGGCAGCGGCCTGGGGCTGGCCATCGTGCGCGAGCTCGTCACGGCCCACGGCGGTCAGGTGGATGTGCTCGACGGGGCCGTGCTCCCGGGCGCCCGGATCCGGGTCTGGCTGCCGGCTCAGCCGCCGTCGGGGGAGAACGCGTAACCGGCTCCCCGGACGGTCCGGATGCTCGACCGGCCGAACGGGAGATCGATCTTCTTGCGCAGGTAGGACACGTAGATCTCGACGTTGTTGACGTCTCCGTCGAACGCCTCGTCCCACACCGCATGCAGGATGTTGGTCTTGCTGAGCACCATGTCGGCGTTGCGCATCAGGTAGGTGAGCAGCTGGAACTCGCGCGGGGTGAGGGTGACCTCGGTCCCCGCCCGGGTGACCCGGCGGCGAGCCGGGTCGAGGACCAGGTCGCCGGCCCGCATGGTGGTGGGGCGGGCCGAGGCGGCGCGGCGCACCAGGGAACGCAGCCGGGCGATGAGGACGACGAAGGAGAACGGCTTGGTCAGGTAGTCGTCGGCGCCGAGGTCGAAGGCGTCGGCCTCGTCGTACTCGCCGTCCTTCGCGGTGAGCATGAGGACCGGGGTCCGCACGTCGGCCTCGCGCAGCTGCTCGAGCACCCGGTAGCCCTGGAGACCGGGCAGCATGATGTCCAGGACGATGGCGTCATAGGCACCCGACATGGCGGCGTCCCGGCCACTGAGGCCGTCGTGCGCGACGTCGACGGTGAAGCCGTCCGCGCGCAGTCCGCGGGCCACCGACTGGGCGAGTCGGACCTCATCGTCGACCACCAGGACCTTCACCGCGTCGTCCTCCACAGGGGCATGGTCACATCGTGGCCCTGAGGAGGTTCTCAGTCAGCCGTCACCGCTCGTCGGCCCTCGCCGGCACCAGCAGGGTGAAGACCGGCGGCCGCGGCCGGGACAGCAACAGTCGTCCGCCGTCCGCCTCGGCCAGGCTGCGCGCGAGCGACAGCCCGATGCCGTGTCCGGAGGTCCCGTCGACGCGGCGTTGGAACAGCCGGCTGGGATCCAGCGGTCCGGCACCTTCGTCGGCGACGTCGATCGCCAGCGCCCCGCCGGCATCGCGCACCGACAGCGTGACCACGCCCGCGCCGTGGGTCACCGCGTTGTCCAGCAGGACGCCGATCACCTGCCGCACGCCCGCCGCCGACGCTCGGCCGACGGGCAGCCCGTCCTCCAGGATGACGTCCAGGGACCGCCCCTGTCCGTCGAGCACCGGACGCCAGGCGGTGACCACCTCCGCGACCACGTCGAGGACCGGGAGGAGCCCACCCCGGCCGGTGTCCCGGGCGAGGGAGAGCAGGTCCTGGATCGTCCGCTCCAGCCGATCGACGGACTCGATGGCGGCCAGCATCGCCGCGCGGTGGTCGGCGGCCGGTTGCTCCAGTGCGGTCTCCAGCCCCAGCCGCAGGCCGGTGAGCGGTGTGCGCAACTGGTGCGAGGCATCCGCCGAGAACGACCGTTCCCGGTCCAGGAGGGCACCCAGCCGGTGCGCGGTCGTGTCGAGGGCCTGGCCGGCCTCGTCGATCTCCGGGATGCCGCTGCTGGCCGTGCGCACGCTGAAGTCACCGTTGCCCAGGCGGTGCGCGGTCGCGGCCAGCGACTCCAGCGGCAGCGCCAGCCGACGCGCCTGCCGCCGGGCCAGCAGCCAGGTCACCCCGACGGCGAGCGCCCCGAGCGCGAGCATGAGGGCCCACGCGTAGGCGATCCTGGTCCTGACCGCCGAGTAGTCGCTGGCCGCGCGGACGATCCCGGTGACCGCGGCGCCGTCGCTCACCGGCACGGCCACCACCAGTTGGCCCGACGCGTCGTTCGCGCTGGCCACTCTGCCGTCCCTCGCCTGCCGGGTCACGGCATCGGCCCGGTCGGGACCCACGCCCAACAGCCGAGAGCCGTCCGTTGCGTACAGGCCGAGGGCCACGTCGTCATAGACGCCGGGCAGGGCTGCAGGTGGCTGCCCGCGGAGCAGGTCTGCCGCCACGGCGATGGCGACCGTGTCCGCGGCCCGTTCCGCCTCGTCGCGTTCGTCACCCAGGAAGTACTGGGCCACGCCGTAGGCGAGGGGGATGCCGAACAAGCTGGTTGCCAGCACCGCTGCCAGCACACCGAGCACCACGATCCGTCTGCGCACGGGTCGCAGTGTGCCCGGCTCAGCTGTTCGGGAGCTCCGGGCTGTTCGGGAGCTCCTGGCTGTTCGGCAGCTCCAGCCGGTAGCCGTGCCCGCGCAGGGTGGTGATCGGCGGGGGAACGGCCGCATCACCCATCGCGGCGAGCCGGCGCCGCAGGGCCGCCACGTGCACGTCGAGGGTCTTCGTCGAGCCGAACCAGTGCGCGTCCCACACGTCGGCCATCAGCGTCTCGCGGCTGACCGCGGTGCCGGCGTCGATCGCCAGGCGGGCGAGGAGGTCGAACTCCTTCGTCCGGAGCTGGACCTCGGCGCCCCCCAGGGTCACCCGCCGGGCAGCGACGTCCACGACCAGCGCACCGATGGTGAGGACGGCCTCGGCCTGCGGCAGGGTCGCGCTGCGCCGCAGGTGCGCGCGCACCCGGGCGAGCAGCTCACCGAACCGGAAGGGCTTGGTCAGGTAGTCGTCGGCGCCCGCCTCCAGCCCGACGATGACGTCCATCTCCTCCGCCCGGGCAGTGAGCATGACGATCACCGTGCCGGGTTGGGCGGTGCGGATCCGGCGGCACAGCTCCACGCCGTCCAGATCCGGAAGACCCAGGTCGAGGAGCACCAGGTCGAAGCCGCGGCCGTTCACCGCGCCCATCGCACCCCGCGCGGTGCGGTGCCAGGAGATGGCGTGCCCGTGCGCCCGCAACCCGGTGGTGAGTGCGGTGCCGATCGTCTCGTCGTCCTCGACGACCAGCAGCTCGGCCACGCCGCCCACGGTAGAGGGCCGGGTCCGGGCCGCTCTCTTTGCCGTCCGCTCACCTTGGGATGGCCCGCCGATGGGGGGCTCCCGTCCAGCATCGGTGACACCAGCCGATCGAGGAGTCCCGATGCCCGCGCAGCTCACGACACCGCAGCTCACGCCGCTGCTGACCACACCGCCGGTCGCGCCCGCGGCCGACCCGGGGGTGATCGGGGGTCGTCCTCGGGTGCTGGTGGTCAGCGGCAGCGTCGGCGCCGGGCACGACGGGGCGGCGAACGAGCTGGCCGCCCGGCTCATTGCCGCCGGTGCCGAGGTCGCCGTCCGGGACTTCCTCGACGCGGTCCCGCGGCCCGTCGCCTCCCTCCTCCGGGACGGGTACACCAACAGCGTCATGCACGTCCCCTACGCCTTCGAGTTCCTGTTCCGGCGGACGGAACACCGCGGCCTGCTGTGGGGGATCCAGCAGGCCGTCTGTGCGGTGGCGGAGACGGCCGTGACCCGCTGGGTCACCGACGTCCGCCCGGACGTCGTGGTCGCCACCTACCCGCTGGCAGCCCAGACGGTCGGCCGGCTGCGCGTCAGCGGTCGACTGGGCGTCCCGGCGATGACCTACCTGACGGATCCGGCCGTGCACGTCAGCTGGCTGCACCCGGGCATCGATGTGAACCTGACGGTGACGGCTGCCACGGCCGCCCAGGGCGCGGCCGAGTACGGGCACCGGTTCACCGTGGGCGGCCCCCTCGTGCCCAGCCGGTTCGGGGTTCCACTGGAGCTGGATCGTCTGGTGGACCTGCGCCGGGAGCTCGGGCTGAGCGCCGGCCGCCCGGTGGCCCTCCTCGTGGCCGGCTCGCTGGGGCTGGGGGACCTGCTGCCCACCGTCCGGGACGTCGGGGCAGCCGGGTTCACGCCGCTGGTGCTGTGCGGCCGCAACGACACCCTGCGCCGACGGGTCGCCACCGAATGGGGTGCCGTCGCGCTGGGCTGGCGGACCGACGTGCACGAGCTGATGCAGGTCGCCGACGTCCTGGTGCACAACGCCGGCGGACTGTCCTGCACGGAGGCCCTGGTGGCCGGACTGCCGACCGTGACCTATCGCCCCATCCCCGGCCACGGCCGCGCCAACGCGCGGGTCCTGCACGAGGCGGGTCTCGCTCCCTGGGCGCGGACGCCCGCCGAGCTGGCGCACTGCCTGCGCGCGGAGTCCGGGCGGGACCGGACGCCGGGGGCGCTGGACGACCCGACGGACGTCGTGCTGGCCGCGCTGCACCGGACAGCGGCCCGGGCGGCGTGAACACCCGTCGATGGGCCGCGGGGATGGCCGCCCCGCTGCTCGGTGCCGCGCTGGTGCACGCCGCGCCCGCGCTGACCGCGCGCGGTCCGCTCCGGCGGGCGATGCCCCGGCTGACCGGTCAGGGGCGGCCGGGCGGGGTGGCGCTGACCTTCGATGACGGGCCGCACCCGGTCGGCACGCCCCTGGTGCTCCAGGCCCTGGCCCGGCTGGGCTGGACGGCGACGTTCTTCCTGCTCGGCAGCCAGGTCGACCGTCATCCCGACGTCGCCCGGTCGATCGTCGCGGCCGGACACGAGGTCGGCGTGCACGGCTACGAGCACGCCAACCACCTGGCCCGGTCCGGCCGCTGGGCGCAGCGCGACCTCGAGCGGGCCTGCGGGCAGATCACCGCGGTGACCGGAGTACGCCCGCGGTGGTTCCGGCCGCCCTACGGGGTGCTCAGCGCGGGGTCCGTGCGTGCCGCCGCGCACCTGGACGTGACCCCGGTGCTCTGGACGAGCTGGGGACGCGACTGGGAGGGGCCGCCGGCCGACCAGGTGCTCGGGCACCTGCTCCGGTCCCTGGACGACGGCGGCACCGTGCTGCTGCACGACTCCGACTGCACCAGCCGACCCGGCGCCTGGCGATCGGCCGTCGAGGTGCTCTCCCCGCTGGCGGCCGAGCTGGACCGCCGGGGCCTCGCCGCGCGGCCGCTGCGCACCCATCTGCTCCGTTCCGGATGACCCCGGTCCTGCTCGCCCTGGCGTCGGCGCTGGCCTTCGCCACCGCCACCGTCGTCCAGCACCGGTCGGCCGCCGAGGCGCCGATGAGCGGCGGCCGGTTCGTTGCGGTGCGGCTGATGAGCCGGCTGCTCCGGCACCCGGCCTGGCTGGCGGGCCAGGCTGCGGCCGTCGTGGGCCTGACGCTGCACGCACTCGCACTCCACGCCGGACGGGTGGTCCTGGTCCAGCCGCTGCTGTCCAGCGGGCTCGTCCTCGCACTCCTCCTGGGCGCACTGGTCGACCGACGGCACGCCGACCGGCGACTCCCCGACCGTTCCGAGTGGGCAGCCGCCGGCCTGGTGGCCGTCGGACTGACCACCTTCCTCGTCGCCGCCCGGCCCAGCGGTGGAGCCGACGTGGCCCGCCCGTTCCCGATGCTCGGCTGCGTGCTCGGCGCGCTCCTGGTCGCGGCAGCCGCTGCCGGCTGGAGCGCGCGACCGCGAGCCCGGCACCGCACCCTCTGGCTCGCCTCGGCCGCCGGTGCCGGCTTCGGTGTCGCCGGGCTGCTCCTCAAGGAGGTGGTCGCGCAACCCCTGGCGCGGTGGCCGGCGCTGGTGGCACTGATCAGCGTGGGCGCCGTCTCGATCCTCATGTCCCAGTGGGCCTACCGGTCCGGATCACTCATCCAGTCCCTGCCGGTGATGACGGTCATCGAACCGCTGGTCGCGATCCTGGCGTCCGGACCGCTGTTCGGGGAGCGCCTGGCGCCCGGCGCCGGCGCGCACACGGGCCAGCTCGTCGGCGTCCTCGGCCTCGGCATCGGGGTCGCCCTGCTGTCCCGGCGTACGGCCCTGCGGGAGACGGCTCCACGCCCGACCGCCTCCTGGTCGGACACATCGACGGTGCGAGGAGGTCGTGCACGTGAACGCGTTCCCACCTGAGCTCGGCGATCGGTCCGGCCGGTCCCTGCTGCAGACGGTCGCCGGCCGGCGGTCGGCGCTCGCCGGGCTGCTGGTCGCCGCCGGGCTGCTCTACTCGCTCGGCCTGTCGGCTTCGGGGTGGGCGAATGCCTACTACTCGGCAGCGACCCAGGCCGGTGCGATGAGCTGGCGCGCCATGCTGTTCGGCGGACTGGACCCCAGCGGCGGCATCACCGTGGACAAGCCACCCGCCTCGCTGTGGCTCGCCTCGTTGTCGGTGCGCCTGTTCGGCCTGTCGACGCAGTCGTTGCTGCTGCCCCAGGCGCTGTGCGGCGTCGTCTCGGTCGCGCTGCTCTACGGCGCCGCCCGGCGACAGGCACTGGCCCTCGTCCCTCTGTCGCCGCGCGGCACCGGCGCTCCGGACGACCGCGACCCGTGCCGTGAGGCGCGGGCGGCAGCCGTCGGTCTCCTCGCGGCCGGCGCGCTGGCGCTGACCCCGGTGGTCACCCTGATGGTCCGCTACAACAACCCGGATGCCCTGATGGTCACGCTGTCGGTGGGCGCGGCCTACGCCCTCGTCCGATCGGTCGGGTCCGCCCGCGGCGGCGGCGGCTGGCTGGCCGTGGCGGGCGCGCTGCTGGGCCTGGCCTTCCTGACCAAGCTCCTGCAGGCCTGGCTGGTGCTGCCCGCGTTCATGGTGGTCGCCCTGGTCGCCGGTGCCGGTCCGGTCTGGCGGCGGCTGGTGCGGGTGCTGGGCGCAGCGGCCGCGATGATCGGGGCCGCCGGGTGGTGGGTGCTCCTGGTGCAGCTGACGCCGGCCGCCGACCGGCCCTGGATCGGGGGCAGCCAGCACGACAGCGTGCTCGAGCTGGCGCTCGGTTACAACGGCCTGGGTCGGGTGACCGGCCAGGAGGGCGGTGGCGGAGCAGGCAACACCGCGCGGCCGGCCAACTGGTTCCGGCTGTTCGGGACGTGGGCGCCCGAGGCCAGCTGGCTGCTGCCCGCGGCGGTGGTGGCCCTGGTGTCCGGCTGGGTGCTCACCCGGGGACGCGGCCGGCGGGACCCGGTGCGGGCGGGGCTGCTGCTGTGGGGCGGATGGCTGCTCGGGGCCGGCGTCGTCCTCAGTTCGCTGCGCGGGATCTCGCACAGCTACTACGCGGTGCAGCTCGCCCCGGCCATCGCCGGCTCGGTCGCGCTGGGCGGCGCGCTGCTGTGGCAGCACGCCTGGTCGGCGGCCGGTGCGGCCTGGGCGGGACGGGCGCTCGCGGGCGGTGTGGTCGTCACCGCCCTCTGGTCGACCGGGTTGCTGATGAGCCGGCCGGCGTGGCCGCTGGGCACCGCGCCGGTGGCGCTCATGGCCGCAGCGGTCGCCGCGCTGGGACTGGTCACGGCCGGGGTCGCGGGGACCGGGCGGCCCGCCGCCCCAGGGCCGGGCGCACCACCGCTGCCGGAGCGCCCCGTCCCGGCCCGGGGATGGACGACGCGGGTGGTCTCGGTCGCCGCCGTGGCTGCGCTCCTGATCGGGCCGGCGACGTGGTCGGTGGCGACCGCGGCGGCCATGCACCGGGGGTCCAACGTCGTCTCCGGGCCGGGGCTGGCCTCGTCCCGCACCCCGCCCGGCATCAGCCCCGGCAGCACCTCGACCGCGCGGCTGCCGACGGTGCTCGTCGACACCGTCCGCGCCGGGGCGCCCGGCTACGACTGGGCCGCCGCGGTGGTCGGACGGCGGGCGGCCGACCTGCAGCTGGGCAGCGGTGCGCCGGTGTGGGCGCTGGGTGGGTTCACCGGTGGCGATCCGCACCCGACGGTCGACGGGTTCATCGCGGCGGTCGCCGCCCACCGGGTGCACTACCTGGTGCTGCACGGCCCGCCTGGGGGAGGGAGCTCGCCGTCCGCCCAGATCGCGCGGTGGGCGGCCCGGCGTGCCCCGATGCAACCCATGGGGGAGTGGTTCCTGCTCGACCTGACCGGGGCCGCGGCGGCGAGCCCGTCCAGCGGCCCGCAATGAGCCCGGCCCAGCACGTCGGTCGTCTCAGCGCCCCCTCAGCGCGGGGCGCGTACACAACAGCCATGGAGGGACGTGCACCGTGCTCATCGACCCAGCCACCGACGTCATGACGGCCGCGCGCGACCTGCCTGCGGTCGAAGCAGCCCTGCCGGTCGTCGACGTCGTCGTTCCCGTGCACGACGAGGAGGCCGATCTCGAGCCGTGCCTGCGCCGGCTGCACGCGCACCTGTCCACCCAGCTGCCCTATCCGTTCCGGATCACGGTGGCGGAGAAC
>JAOPVN010000187.1 GCA_025966175.1 Modestobacter sp.
TGACCTTGTCGCCGCCCTTGAGGAAGCGCTCGACGTGGCCCTTCTTGGTCTCGTAGTCGTGCGGGTCGATCTTGAGGCGCAGCCGCATCTCCTTGATGACGGTGAGCGCCTGGTTCCGCCGGGCCTCTCGGGCCTTCTGGGCGGCCTCGTACTTGAACTTCCCGTAGTCCATGAGCTTGACGACGGGCGGCCGGGCCATGGGCGCGACCTCGACCAGGTCGAGTTCGGAGTCCTGGGCCAGGCGCAGCGCCTCGCCGATCGTCACGACGCCGACCTGCTCGCCCTCCGGTCCGACCAGGCGGACCTCGGGTACCCGGATACGGTCGTTGATGCGGGGCTCGGTGATGGCCTCTCCTCTGCTGCTGCGGTGAGGAGCTCGCTCGCCCGTTCCGGTACCGACGGAAAAGGCCCCGTGAGCAGCTGCTCACGGGGCCCACTCGCCGGTCGCCACACGGCACCCGGGAGCGGGTGCTGCGCGGCTGCGGTGCCCGGACGTGCCGGTCACCGCGAACCGGGGACCTGGGCGCCTGAGTGGCGCCAGGTGGGAGCGGGCTCCTCTTTGGTTGGCGGTCCGGAGACCACCGTGGTTCACGCGCCTCGATGTAACGGGGGGAGGCGCGCCCACCCTACAGCGCCCTACCCGCCCACGTCATTCCCGGGGGTAGAGCAGGTCTTCCCGGGGGACGGCGTGCCGCGCCTGGTGGTCGGCCAGCAGCGCCCGCAGCCCCCGGACGGCGACCAGCGCGCGCTCGCCGTCGGCCGCCTGCACGGCGGAGACGGCCAGCTCGTCGTCGTTGGTCAGCAGCAGGGTGGCCCACGGTGAGTGCTCGTCGAACCGGACCGCCTGCACCGCCGCCCACGGCAGCTCGTGGTTCATCACCACGTTGCGCACCCGGATGCCGTCGGCGTCGGCCTCGACCCGGGACCGCCCGACCAGGAGGACCCCGGCGCCCAGCGCCAGGCCGAGACCCACCATCGCCACCTGGTCGGAGGTGTGGAAGGAGACGACGCCGGTCGTCGAGGACTTGAGCAGGACGGCGACCACGGTCATCACCGCCACCAGCCCGGCTGCGGCCAGCGCGGTGATCAGCCGCAGCCGCCGCGGCACGGCCGAGATCGGGCGGGGCGAGGTGTCGGGCACACCTCCATCCTGCACCGCTCGTCCGAGGGGCGGCAGCGGGCTCGTGCGACGGGCTGGCAGAGTGCGGATCCGTGCAGATCACCGGCGCCGCCCAGCACGAGGCCTGGCAGGCCCGAACCCTCCCCCCGGTCGAGCAACTCCGCCCGGACCTCTGGTCGGTCCCGGTCCCCATCCCGCACAACCCGCTGCGCTACGTGAGCGTGTACGCGATGGCCCTGGAGGGCGGCGGCCTCGGGCTGATCGACACCGGCTGGGGAGCCGAGGAGTCCTGGGTGGCCCTCACCGAGGGACTCGGGTCCATCGGTGCGGAGGTCGAGGACGTCCGCGGCGTCCTGGTCACCCACATGCACTTCGACCACATCGGCCTGGCCGAGCGGGTCCGTCAGGCCTCCGGTGCGTGGGTGGCCCTCCATCCCGCCGACGCCGGCCGCATCTCCGATCCCCGTGGCCGCGACCCCGAGCTCGCCGTCGCCGGCGAGGTGGAGTTCCTGGTCTCCCTCGGCGCCGACCGCGCCGAGGCGGTGACCGACGTCGGTCCGCCGGAGGCGATGCGCCCGTTCACCCAGTCGGCGGTGCCCGATCGGTTGCTCGAGGACGGCGACCTCGCCGACCTGCCCGGCTGGTCCCTGCGCGCCGTGCACACACCCGGCCACACCCCCGGTCACCTGTGCTTCGCCGAGGAGCGGACCGGGCTGTTCTTCTCCGGCGACCACGTGCTGCCACGGATCACCCCGAACGTCTCCAGCTCCGCCCTCGGCGACCCCGACCCGCTGCGGGACTTCCTCGCCTCGCTGGAACGGGTCGGCCGGCAGGACCCGCAGGAGGTGCTCCCGGCTCACGAGTGGCGGTTCCGCGGCCTCCCCGAGCGCACCGCCCAGCTGATCGAGCACCACGAGCACCGTCTGGCCGAGCTGCTGACGGCGGTCCGGGAGCACCCGCACAGCACGCCGTGGCAGCTGGCCGCGCACCTGACCTGGTCGCGGCCGTGGGAGCAGTACGCACGGCGGATGCGGATCTTCGCCGTCACCGAGACCGACGCGCACCTGCGGCTGCTGGCCAGCCGGGGGCTGGTGCGCGGCAGCGACGACGTCGTCCGGACGTGGACCCCGGCGGTTCGCTGAACCGTCCCCAGCCTCCGGAGGGACCCAGCCTCCGGAGGGACCCCGCCTCCGGAGGGACCCGGCCGCCCGCCTCGGGGGGGGCGTCACACGGTTGGAACACCGAGCACGCACCATGGAGGGGTGACCGACCGCGCGCTCGACCGTCCGGCGGACGGCCCTGCCGACGGGACCGCCACCGAGGAGCTCCTGCCGCTGCGCGGCTACACGGTCGCGGTGACCGCCGCCCGCCGGAGCGAGGAGCTGGGCGCGCTGCTGGACCGCCGCGGTGCGCGGGTCGTCTACGCCCCGGCGATCCGGATCGTGCCGCTGGCCGACGACGCCGACCTGGTGGCCGCGACCAGGGACGTGCTGGCCCAGCCGGTCGACCTGGTGGTGGCCACGACCGGCGTGGGGTTCCGCGGCTGGCTGGAGGCCGCCGAGGCCTGGGACCTGCCGCTGCGCGAGCACCTGCAGACCGCCCGGGTGCTGGCCCGCGGACCCAAGGCGCGCGGCGCCATCCGCGGCGCCGGGCTGGTCGACGCCTGGTCGCCGGAGTCCGAGAGCTCCGCGGAGGTGCTGCAGCACCTGCTGTCCGGGGCCGAGGGACCGCTGCCGGGACGCCGCATCGCCGTCCAGCTGCACGGGGACCCGCTGCCCGAGCTCGTCTCCGGGCTGGTCCGGGCCGGCGCCGAGGTCGTCAAGGTGCCGGTCTACCGCTGGGTGCTGCCCGAGGACACCGCACCGCTGCGCCGGCTGGTCGCCACGATCGCCGCCCGCGGGGTGGACGCCGTCACCTTCACCAGCGCACCCGCCGCGGCCAGCCTGCTGCAGGTCGCCGGCGACGAGGGGGTGCGCGCCGGCGTGCTCGCCGCCTTCGCCGACGCCGTCCTGGCGGTCGCGGTGGGCCCGGTGACCGCCGGACCGCTGGAGGCGGCCGGGATCCGCACGGTCCAGCCCGAGCGGGCCCGGCTGGGCGCGCTGGCCCGGTCCGTCGTGGCCGAGCTGCCCGCCCAGCACCGGGTGCTCACCTCCGGGCCGCACACGCTGCAGGTCCGCGGCCACGCGGCGGTGCTCGACGGGCGCCTGGTCGAGCTGCCGCCGGGGCCGATGGCGGTACTGCGGGCGCTGGCCCGCCGCCCCGGTGTCGTCGTCTCCCGGCCCGACCTGCTGGCCGAGCTCTCCGGCGGCGGCGACGCGCACGCCGTGGAGATGGCGGTGACCCGGCTGCGGGCCGCGCTGGGCGCCCCGGTCGTGGAGACCGTCGTCAAACGCGGTTACCGGCTGGCGGTCTGAACAGCGGTTCATTCCGGCGGGTCCACGACGCGGAGCGGTGGGAGACTCGGTCGATGGAACCGCCGGTGATGGATCTGGTCGGGTTCCTGCTCGCCCGCATGGCCGAGGACGCACACGCCGCAGCCGACCTCGCCGCTGCCCAGGGCGCGGACGGCATCGCCGAGCGGCTCCGCGCCGACGCCGCCGCGAAACGGAAGGTGGTGCTGGCCTGCCGCGCTGCCGAACCGGACCTGAAGTTCCTGGGCGCCCGGCCCTCCGGCCTCGCCGACTTCCCTCTCCCGCCGAGGAACGCGCACCAGCTGGCCGCGCTCACCCTCGCGCTGCTGGCGGTGCCGTACGCCGACCACCCCGACTACGAGCAGATCTGGCGTGCCTGACGGCGGCGCAGGCGGTGACCCGGCCGCAGCTCCTCACTGGCCGCTGTCGTCCAGCTCGGAGAACGCCTCCGCCATACCCCGCTCGACGTCGTCGAGGTTCATGCACGGCACCAAGGTCACCCGGGCGTTCGCGCCGAGGAACAACGGCTCCACGATGACCGGGATCTGCGCACTGTCGGTCATGTCGAACACGACGAGACAGCTGCGCTGCCCGTCCTCGGGGAGGAAGTAGGCGGCCTCCGCGTGGAGCTGCTCCACGAGCCCCCTCGTGATCTTCGGCAGTTCCCCCTTGCGCGCCGCCGCGTTGCCTGCCTCGGTGT
>JAOPVN010000227.1 GCA_025966175.1 Modestobacter sp.
CTCCACCAGCGCCAGCACCTCGGTGAAGGCGCCCGGGTCGTCGGAGAAGCCGCGGGTCGACAGGTGCACCGGGCGCACGATCGTCCGCGTGGAGGGCTCGATGACGACGGTCAGCGCCACGAAGCCCTCGTCGCCCAGGATCCGCCGGGCCTGCAGCGACTCCTCGCCGACGTCCCCGACGTTGAGCCCGTCGACGTAGACGTTGCCGATCGGGACGCTGCCCACGATCGATGCCTTGCCGTCGACGAGGTCCACCACGACGCCGTCCTCGGCGAGCAGGATGCGGTCGGCCGCCATCCCGGTCTCCCTGGCGAGGTTGGCGTGCGCCCGCAGGTGCCGCCACTCGCCGTGCACCGGCATCAGGTAGCGCGGCTTGGCGACGTTGATCAAGGTGCGCAGCTCGCCGGCCGGCGCGTGCCCGGACACGTGCACCATCGCCGTCTCCTTGTGCACCACGGTGGCCCCGAGCCGGGCCAGGCCGTTGATGACCTTGTAGACGGCGGTCTCGTTCCCGGGCACCAGCGAGGAGGCCAGGATGATCGTGTCGCCGGGCACGATGGTGACCTGGTGGTGCTCACCGCGGGCCATCCGGCCCAGCGCCGAGAGCGGCTCGCCCTGCGAGCCGGTGCTGATCAGCACGACCTGCTCGGGAGGCATCGACGTCGCCTCGTCGAGCTTGACCATCAGCCCGGGTGCGACGCGGAGCAGGCCGAGGTCCTGGGCGACGCCCATGTTGCGGACCATCGACCGGCCGACCAGGGCCACCTTGCGGTTGTGCTTGACCGCGCAGTCGAGTACCTGCTGGATCCGGTGCACGTGGCTGGCGAAGCTGGAGACGATCAGCCGCTGGCCGGCCCGCTCGAACACCGAGTCCAGCACCGGGCCGATGTTGCGCTCGGAGGTGACGAAGCCGGGCACCTCGGCGTTGGTCGAGTCGCTGAGCAGCAGGTCGATGCCCTCCATCCCCAGGCGCGCGAACGCGCCCAGGTCGGTGAGCACGCCGTCCAGGGGCAGCTGGTCCATCTTGAAGTCGCCGGTGTGCACCAGCGTGCCGGCCGGGGTGTGCACGGCGACGGCCAGCGCGTCGGGGATCGAGTGGTTGACGCTGACGAACTCGCAGTGGAACGGCCCGGTCAGGTGGTCGTCGCCGGCCGCGACCTCGACCAGCACCGGGTCGATCCGGTGCTCCCGCAGCTTGGCCTTGACCAGCGCCAGGGTGAACCGGGAGCCCACCAGCGGGATGTCCTTGCGCAGCCGCAGCAGGTAGGGGATCGCGCCGATGTGGTCCTCGTGCCCGTGGGTGAGGACGACGGCGGTGATCTCGTGCAGCCGGTGCTCGATGACCCCGAAGTCGGGCAGGATCAGGTCGACGCCGGGCTGCTCGGCCTCGGGGAACAGCACGCCGCAGTCGATGACGAGCAGCTGCCCGTCGAACTCCAGGACCGCCATGTTGCGGCCGATCTCCCCCAGCCCGCCCAGGGCCATGACGCGCAGGCCGCCGCGGGGCAGCGGCGGGGGCGCCTTGAGGTCGAGGTGCGGCTGCAGGGTGGTGGACGACGCGGTCACAGCGTCAGCCCTCCGGCGGCGAGGTCCATGCGTAGTTGCTCCAGCTGTTCGGGGGTGGCGTCCACCATCGGCGGGCGGACCGGGCCGGCAGGCAGCCCGAGTTCGCGCAACGCCGCCTTGACCAGGATGACGCCCTGGGTGCGGAAGATCCCGGTGTAGACCGGGAGGAGGGACTCGTTGACCGCCCGGGCCTTGACCAGGTCGCCGGACTCCACGGCCGCGACGAGTTCGGCCAGCCGCGGACCGACGAGGTGCCCGACGACGCTGACCACGCCGACGGCGCCCAGCGCCAGCAGCGGCAGGTTCAGCATGTCCTCGCCGGAGTAGTACGCCAGGTCGGTGCGGGCCATCGTCCAGGCGACGGCGCCGAGATCGCCCTTGGCGTCCTTGACGGCGACGATGTTCGGGTGCTCCGCCGCGCGGACCAGGGTCTCGACCTCGATCGGGACGACCGAGCGCGGCGGGATGTCGTAGAGCATCACGGGGAGCTCGGTGGAGTCCGCGACGGCGGTGAAGTGCTTGAGCAGCCCGGCCTGCGGCGGCTTGTTGTAGTAGGGCGTGACGACCATCAGGCCGTGCACGCCGAGCCGCGCGGCGGACCGGGCCTTCTCGATCGAGTGCGCGGTGTCGTTGGTGCCCACGCCGGCGATCACGGTGGCCCGGTCGCCGACGGCGTCCAGCACCGCCTCGAGCACGGCGTGCTGCTCGCTGTCACTGATGGTCGGCGACTCCCCCGTCGTCCCGAAGACGACCAGGCCGTCGTGCGCCTGCCGGTCGACCAGGTGCGCAGCGAGCTCCTGCGCGCCGGCGAGGTCGATCGAGCCGTCCTCGGCCAGCGGGGTGACCATCGCCGTGAGCACACGCCCGAACGGCCGGGCGGGGTCGGTGGTCATGGTGCGAATCTACCGGCCCGCACCGACGCCGCCGGACCGCCCGGCGCTGGTCCACTTCCCCAGCTCCTCGGCGAGGATTTCGGGCACCGGACCGGACACCGTCGTCCCGCGTCGCCACTGGGTCACCCGGAACCGCAGCCCGGCGCTCGACTCCGACCAGCCGGTGCCGGGCACCCGCGCGCCGATCACCCAGTCCGGGTCCAGCCGCGGGGCCCAGGTGTCCCCCGGCAGCTGCGCGTCGACCTCGGTGACCACGACCTCGTCGGCGTGCGGGAGGAACGCCGCATAGACCGCGCCGCCGCCGATCACCCAGAGGTCCTCGTCCAGCGCCAGGACGTCGTCCACCGACGCGGCCACCCGCACCCCGGGCTCCGGGGAGTCCAGCGTCGAGCTGAGCACCACGTTGCGCCGGCCCGGCAGCGGCCGGACCCGGGGCGGCAGCGACTCCCACGTCCGGCGGCCCATGACCACGGTTCCGCCGAGGGTCAGGGCGCGGAACAGCCGGAGGTCCTCGGGCAGGTGCCAGGGCAGGCCGCCGTCCGCGCCGATGACGCCGCCGGCGGCCTGCGCCCACACCATCCGGACATTCACACGGCCACCGCGCCACGGATCGCCGGGTGGTGCCGGTAGTCGATCAGGTGGAAGTCCTCGTAGGAGTGGTCGAACAGGGACGGCGCCCGGTCCAGCGTCAGCTGCGGAAAGGGCAGGACCTCGCGGGAGAGCTGCTCGCGCACCTGCGGCAGGTGGTTGGTGTTGATGTGGCAGTCCCCGCCGACCCAGATGAAGTCACCCGGCTCCAGGCCGACCTGCTGGGCGACCATCCGGGTCAGCAGGGCGTAGCTGGCGATGTTGAACGGGACGCCGAGGAAGAGGTCGGCGCTGCGCTGGTAGAGCTGGCAGGAGAGCTTGCCGTCGTTGACGTAGAACTGGAACAGCGCGTGGCAGGGCGCCAGCGCCATCTCGGGCAGGGCCGCGACGTTCCACGCCGAGACCAGCATCCGCCGGGAGTCGGGGTTGGTCCGCAGCGTCGTCAGCACCTCGGAGAGCTGGTCGATCGACCCGCCGTCCGGGGTCGGCCACGACCGCCACTGGACGCCGTACACCGGACCCAGACTGCCGTCCTCGGCTGCCCACTCGTCCCAGATCGAGACACCGTGCTCCTGCAGCCAGCCGACGTTGCCCTCGCCCCGCAGGAACCACAGCAGCTCGTAGGCGATCGACCGGAAGTGCACCGACTTCGTCGTCACCAGCGGAAAGGCGGTCGACAGGTCGTAGCGCAGCCGCTCGCCGAACAGGCTCAGCGTCCCGGTGCCGGTGCGGTCGGACTTGGGGCTGCCCGTCTCCAGGACCCGGCGGAGCAGGTCCTCGTACTGCGTGTCGATCTGCTGCGCTGCGTCCGGGCGGACGGCGTCCTGCTCGACGGCGACCTCGGCCATGTCGACTCCTCGTCGCGGTTGCTGGGTGGGCCGCCTGGTCGAGGCGACCCCGGGGTCCCTCACGGGGCGGATCGGGGGTGGTGGACGGTCAGCCCTCGGCGACGAGGGGACTCGCGGCGACCTCGGTGCCGTCGGCCAGTTCGCTGATCCGGAAGTCGGAGAAGACGTGGGCGGCGACCTGCTGCAGCTCGCGCAGGCACGCGACGGCGAGCTGACGGATCTCGACATCGGCGTGCTCGCTGGCGCGCATGGCGATGAAGTGCCGCCAGGCCCGGTAGTTGCCGGTGACGACGATGCGGGTCTCGAGGGCGTTGGGCAGCACCGAGCGAGCGGCCTGGCGGGCCTGCTTGCGGCGCAGCGTCCCGTTCGGGACGTCGGCGAACCGCTTCTCCAGCCCCTCGAGCAGGTCGGTGTAGGCGGCCAGCGCCGCGTCGGTCGCGGCGAGGAACCTCTCGTGCAGCTCCGGGTCGTCCGCGATGACGGCCGGCTCGACCACGGCGGCGTCCCGGTCGGGCACGTACCGCTGGGACAGCTGGCTGTAGGAGAAGTGCCGGTGCCGGATGAGCTCGTGGGTCACCGACCGGGAGATCCCGGTGAGGTACAGGGTTGCCGTGCCGTGCTCGAGCACGGACAGGTGGCCGACCTCCAGGATGTGCCGCAGATAGCCCTCGTTGGTCGCCGTGGCCGGGTTGGGCTTGTCCCAGGACTGGTAGCAGGCGCGGCCGGCGAACTCCGCGAGCGCCTGCCCGCCGTCCGCGTCGGTCTCCCACGGCACGTCCGCCGGCGGGGTGAACCGGGTCTGCGCGACGACCTGCACCTTCAGCGGGGCGATGGCGGGCACGGCGTCGAGCCTACGGCGGCCGGGTGCGCAGCTCGACCCCCTGCCGGAGACCGGGCGCCCCCCGCGTCGCGTGGACACCGGGCGCCTCAGCCGTCCACCGGCCGGTCACAACCGACCGCGAGGGCGAGCTGCGGCGCGAGGTCACCGGCACCCGTGACCGCCACGTGCTCCAGCTCCATCCAGTCGGCCATCGTGCGCAGCTCCGTGGCCAGCGCAGCGGCGACCGCCCCGGCATCGACCCCGGGCTCGGCGTACGCCGCCTGCACCCGCAGGACGCCGGCCTGCCGATCGGCCTTGAGGTCGACCCGGCCGACCAGGCGGTCCCCGAGCAGGAAGGGCAACACGTAGTAGCCGTGCACGCGCTTGGCCGCCGGCGTGTAGATCTCGATCCGGTACCGGAAGTCGAAGATCCGCTCGACCCGGGGTCGTTCCCACACCAGGGAGTCGAACGGGGTGAGCAGCGCGCGGGCACGGATCCAGCGGGGTCGCCGGGCCTGCGGGTCGAGCCAGGCCGGTCTCTCCCAGCCGTCGACCTGCACGGGCCGCAGTTCACCGCCCTCGACCAGCTCGGCGATCGCCGTCCGGGCGTCGGCCGGCGGCAGCCGGAAGTAGTCGCGCAGGTCGGTCTCGGTCGCCACGCCCAGTGCCCGCGCCGCGGTGCGGACCAGCTCCCGGACCGCATCGGCGCGATCCGGCGTGGGCGCCTGGACCACCGCCGGAGGCAGGACCCGTTCGGTGAGGTCGTAGACCCGCTCGAAGCCCGCGGTGCGCGCCCGGGCGGTGAGCGCCCCGGTGAAGAACAGCCACTCCAGCGCCACCTTGCCGGCGTGCCAGTTCCACATCGAGCCCGGCCGGTCGGGCCGCGGTTCGAGCAGCTGGCTGGCCTTGAGCGGTCCGCCCTCGCGCACCCGGTCGAGGACCTCGATCACGTACCCGGGCCGCTCGCGCTGCAGCCGGACCATGGTGCCCCAGGCGTGGTCCTCGGCCGCCCCCATCCGCCAGCGGAGGTGCGGGTGGAGGCGCACCGGCAGCAACGATGCCTCGTGCGCCCAGTACTCGAAGAGGTCGTGTCGCTCGTTGGACAACGCGTCCAGAGCCGACCGCGGATACGGGCCCAGCCGGCTGAAGAACGGGAGGTAGTGCGACCGGGACAGCACGTTGACCGAGTCGATCTGCACCACGCCCAGGCGCTCGACGGTCCGGCGCAGCTGCCGGGTGCCCACATCGCCGGCCGGACGCGGATCGGCGAACCCCTGTGCGGCCAGCGCGATGCGGCGGGCCAGGCCGGCAGGCACCCGCTCCACGGACGTCGTCACGGTCGCTGATCCTGCCGTGGGGGTACGACCGTCCCCGCAGCGGATGGCGCCACCTACGCTGCCCCGGTGACGACGCCGCCCCGCCCTGGGCTCCCCGGCAGGGCCGCGGTGTCGGTGCGGCCGGCGCGCGCGGACGACGCCGATGCCATTGCGCGGCTGCAGCTGGTGACCTGGCGGACCGCCTACCGCCAGCTCCTGCCCGCTGCCGTTCTGGACGACTGGGACGAGGCCGCGGCCGTGGCCGCCTGGCGCACCGCCGTCGTGCGGCCGCCCACGCCGGCGCACGGCGTGCTGGTGGCCGTGGACGCCGAGGTGGTCGCCGGGTTCACCGCGTTCGGCCCGGCCGAGCTGGCCGCCGGCGAGGAACCCCTCCCCGGGGGCCCGACGAACGAGGTGACCACGCTGCTGGTCGAACCCCGCTGGGGCCGCCGCGGTCACGGCAGCCGCCTGCTGGCCGCGGTCGCCGACCTCGCTGCCGCGTCCGGAGTGGTGCGGCTGCAGATGTGGCTGCCCGAGGGGGACACGGTCACCGCCGGGTTCCTCGAGGCGGCCGGCTGGGCCCCGGACGGCTGGGTGCGCACCTTGGACACCGGCAGCTCCACCCTTCGCCAGCTCCGCTGGCACACCATGCTCGACGAGCTCGACGAACGAGGAGTGCAGTGACGTTCTCCGGCTTCCCCGACGAGGGCCTCGTCTTCTACGAGGGCCTGGAGGCGGACAACAGCAAGACCTACTGGACACAGCACCGGCACCTGTACGACGACCACGTGCGAGGGCCGATGCAGCAGCTGGCCGACGAGCTGGCACCGGAGTTCGGGACGCCGAAGCTGTTCCGGCCGTACCGCGATGTGCGCTTCAGCCACGACAAGACGCCGTACAAGACGCACCAGGGGGCCGTGCTCCACCCGGACGGGCGCGGGCTGGGCTCGGTCTACGTGCAGGTGTCGGCGGACGGCCTGCGTGTCTCGGGTGGGTGCTGGCGCCTGCAGCCGGATCAGCTGGACCGATACCGGCGTGCGGTGGCCGACGACGTGCAGGGGCCGCGACTGGCCACCGAGGTCGACCAGCTCAGCCGGCGCGGCTGGACCATCGACGGTGACCGGCTGATCCGGACCCCGCGCGGGTACCCGGCCGACCATCCGCGGGTGGAGCTGCTCCGGCACAAGTCGCTGCATGCCTCGCAGGAGTGGGAACCTACCGACTGGCTGCAGGAGCGCACCGCGCTGGATCGCGTCCGGGACGCCTGGCGCCAGCTCACCGCGCTGAACACCTGGCTGGCCGACAACATCGGCGCGACGACGGCGCCACCCGACCGCCGCCGCTGAGGCTCCCGGCAGCGCAACCGGGACGTCGAGCCAACACCCGAGTGCGGGCGCGTCAGCGGCTCCTCGATGACGTCGACGACCTCCCCGGCCGCAACCGGTCGTGAGTACCGTCCGCCGGACCGGCGAATGGAATCCACCGGCCCCGCTCCTCCGGCACGGGGACACCGACGAAGGTGACCCGGCTGGGGTTCGACCTCACCGGCGTCACCGGGACGCTCACCAGCGCGCGCCTCACCGTTCCGACGAGGAGCGGCTGCCCGTCCGGTTCACCCAGCGCCCGGTCGCTGCTGGACCTCGACGTGTACTCGGTGCCGACACCGGCTGGCCGGAGACCACGATGACCGACAGCACCGCCTCTGGGCGACCAGCCGGCCAGCATCCCGGGCGGCTCGGGACCGAACCAGGCCCCTCGTATGCCCCGGGCGGGCGGCTCCCTGCCGAGCCCGCCCGCGGCTCTGCTTGCGTCGCCTGACGGAACCCGCGCGTGCTGCGGCACTCGGCCGCGCACGCCGTTCCGGACGATCCAGCCGACGCAAGCTGTGGCGAGGACGCAGGGGGGACCGCATGTCGCCGACACTTCGAATCGCCCACACTTCGAACGTCCGTCGCCGGCCCCCCGAGCGTCCGGCGTCCGGCGTCCGGCGTCCGGCACAGAAAGATCCCCGGAAATGCAGAAACGGGGTCACAGCAGCTGCTGTGACCCCGTTTCTGCATTTCCGGGGATCTTTCTGTGCCGGACGCCGGACGCCGGACGCCGGACGCTCGGGGGGCCGGCGACGGACGTTCGAAGTGTGGGCGATTCGAAGTGTCGGCGACATGCGGTCCCCCCTGCGTCCTCGCCACAGCTTGCGTCGGCTGGATCGTCCGGAACGGCGTGCGCGGCCGAGTGCCGCAGCACGCGCGGGTTCCGTCAGGCGACGCAAGCAGAGCCGCGGGCGGGCTCGGCAGGGAGCCGCCCGCCCGGGGCATACGAGGGGCCTGGTTCGGTCCCGAGCCGCCCGGGATGCTGGCCGGCTGGTCGCCCAGAGGCGGTGCTGTCGGTCATCGTGGTCTCCGGCCAGCCGGTGTCGGCACCGAGTACACGTCGAGGTCCAGCAGCGACCGGGCGCTGGGTGAACCGGACGGGCAGCCGCTCCTCGTCGGAACGGTGAGGCGCGCGCTGGTGAGCGTCCCGGTGACGCCGGTGAGGTCGAACCCCAGCCGGGTCACCTTCGTCGGTGTCCCCGTGCCGGAGGAGCGGGGCCGGTGGATTCCATTCGCCGGTCCGGCGGACGGTACTCACGACCGGTTGCGGCCGGGGAGGTCGTCGACGTCATCGAGGAGCCGCTGACGCGCCCGCACTCGGGTGTTGGCTCGACGTCCCGGTTGCGCTGCCGGGAGCCTCAGCGGCGGCGGTCGGGTGGCGCCGTCGTCGCGCCGATGTTGTCGGCCAGCCAGGTGTTCAGCGCGGTGAGCTGGCGCCAGGCGTCCCGGACGCGATCCAGCGCGGTGCGCTCCTGCAGCCAGTCGGTAGGTTCCCACTCCTGCGAGGCATGCAGCGACTTGTGCCGGAGCAGCTCCACCCGCGGATGGTCGGCCGGGTACCCGCGCGGGGTCCGGATCAGCCGGTCACCGTCGATGGTCCAGCCGCGCCGGCTGAGCTGGTCGACCTCGGTGGCCAGTCGCGGCCCCTGCACGTCGTCGGCCACCGCACGCCGGTATCGGTCCAGCTGATCCGGCTGCAGGCGCCAGCACCCACCCGAGACACGCAGGCCGTCCGCCGACACCTGCACGTAGACCGAGCCCAGCCCGCGCCCGTCCGGGTGGAGCACGGCCCCCTGGTGCGTCTTGTACGGCGTCTTGTCGTGGCTGAAGCGCACATCGCGGTACGGCCGGAACAGCTTCGGCGTCCCGAACTCCGGTGCCAGCTCGTCGGCCAGCTGCTGCATCGGCCCTCGCACGTGGTCGTCGTACAGGTGCCGGTGCTGTGTCCAGTAGGTCTTGCTGTTGTCCGCCTCCAGGCCCTCGTAGAAGACGAGGCCCTCGTCGGGGAAGCCGGAGAACGTCACTGCACTCCTCGTTCGTCGAGCTCGTCGAGCATGGTGTGCCAGCGGAGCTGGCGAAGGGTGGAGCTGCCGGTGTCCAAGGTGCGCACCCAGCCGTCCGGGGCCCAGCCGGCCGCCTCGAGGAACCCGGCGGTGACCGTGTCCCCCTCGGGCAGCCACATCTGCAGCCGCACCACTCCGGACGCGGCAGCGAGGTCGGCGACCGCGGCCAGCAGGCGGCTGCCGTGACCGCGGCGGCCCCAGCGGGGTTCGACCAGCAGCGTGGTCACCTCGTTCGTCGGGCCCCCGGGGAGGGGTTCCTCGCCGGCGGCCAGCTCGGCCGGGCCGAACGCGGTGAACCCGGCGACCACCTCGGCGTCCACGGCCACCAGCACGCCGTGCGCCGGCGTGGGCGGCCGCACGACGGCGGTGCGCCAGGCGGCCACGGCCGCGGCCTCGTCCCAGTCGTCCAGAACGGCAGCGGGCAGGAGCTGGCGGTAGGCGGTCCGCCAGGTCACCAGCTGCAGCCGCGCAATGGCATCGGCGTCGTCCGCGCGCGCCGGCCGCACCGACACCGCGGCCCTGCCGGGGAGCCCAGGGCGGGGCGGCGTCGTCACCGGGGCAGCGTAGGTGGCGCCATCCGCTGCGGGGACGGTCGTACCCCCACGGCAGGATCAGCGACCGTGACGACGTCCGTGGAGCGGGTGCCTGCCGGCCTGGCCCGCCGCATCGCGCTGGCCGCACAGGGGTTCGCCGATCCGCGTCCGGCCGGCGATGTGGGCACCCGGCAGCTGCGCCGGACCGTCGAGCGCCTGGGCGTGGTGCAGATCGACTCGGTCAACGTGCTGTCCCGGTCGCACTACCTCCCGTTCTTCAGCCGGCTGGGCCCGTATCCGCGGTCGGCTCTGGACGCGTTGTCCAACGAGCGACACGACCTCTTCGAGTACTGGGCGCACGAGGCATCGTTGCTGCCGGTGCGCCTCCACCCGCACCTCCGCTGGCGGATGGGGGCGGCCGAGGACCACGCCTGGGGCACCATGGTCCGGCTGCAGCGCGAGCGGCCCGGGTACGTGATCGAGGTCCTCGACCGGGTGCGCGAGGGCGGACCGCTCAAGGCCAGCCAGCTGCTCGAACCGCGGCCCGACCGGCCGGGCTCGATGTGGAACTGGCACGCCGGCAAGGTGGCGCTGGAGTGGCTGTTCTTCACCGGGGCGCTCACCGCCCGGGCGCGCACCGCGGGCTTCGAGCGGGTCTACGACCTCACCGAACGGGTCCTGCCTCCGGCGGTGGTCCAGGCGCCCACGCCGGATCGCGCCGATGCGGTCCGGGAGCTGGTCCGCACCGCGGCGCGGGCACTGGGCGTGGCGACCGAGACCGACCTGCGCGACTACTTCCGGCTGCCGCCGGCCGACGCCCGGACGGCGATCGCCGAGCTGGTCGAGGGCGGTGAACTGCGGCCCGTGCAGGTCGACGGCTGGGAGAGACCGGCCTGGCTCGACCCGCAGGCCCGGCGACCCCGCTGGATCCGTGCCCGCGCGCTGCTCACCCCGTTCGACTCCCTGGTGTGGGAACGACCCCGGGTCGAGCGGATCTTCGACTTCCGGTACCGGATCGAGATCTACACGCCGGCGGCCAAGCGCGTGCACGGCTACTACGTGTTGCCCTTCCTGCTCGGGGACCGCCTGGTCGGCCGGGTCGACCTCAAGGCCGATCGGCAGGCCGGCGTCCTGCGGGTGCAGGCGGCGTACGCCGAGCCCGGGGTCGATGCCGGGGCGGTCGCCGCTGCGCTGGCCACGGAGCTGCGCACGATGGCCGACTGGATGGAGCTGGAGCACGTGGCGGTCACGGGTGCCGGTGACCTCGCGCCGCAGCTCGCCCTCGCGGTCGGTTGTGACCGGCCGGTGGACGGCTGAGGCGCCCGGTGTCCACGCGACGCGGGGGGCGCCCGGTCTCCGGCAGGGGGTCGAGCTGCGCACCCGGCCGCCGTAGGCTCGACGCCGTGCCCGCCATCGCCCCGCTGAAGGTGCAGGTCGTCGCGCAGACCCGGTTCACCCCGCCGGCGGACGTGCCGTGGGAGACCGACGCGGACGGCGGGCAGGCGCTCGCGGAGTTCGCCGGCCGCGCCTGCTACCAGTCCTGGGACAAGCCCAACCCGGCCACGGCGACCAACGAGGGCTATCTGCGGCACATCCTGGAGGTCGGCCACCTGTCCGTGCTCGAGCACGGCACGGCAACCCTGTACCTCACCGGGATCTCCCGGTCGGTGACCCACGAGCTCATCCGGCACCGGCACTTCTCCTACAGCCAGCTGTCCCAGCGGTACGTGCCCGACCGGGACGCCGCCGTGGTCGAGCCGGCCGTCATCGCGGACGACCCGGAGCTGCACGAGAGGTTCCTCGCCGCGACCGACGCGGCGCTGGCCGCCTACACCGACCTGCTCGAGGGGCTGGAGAAGCGGTTCGCCGACGTCCCGAACGGGACGCTGCGCCGCAAGCAGGCCCGCCAGGCCGCTCGCTCGGTGCTGCCCAACGCCCTCGAGACCCGCATCGTCGTCACCGGCAACTACCGGGCCTGGCGGCACTTCATCGCCATGCGCGCCAGCGAGCACGCCGATGTCGAGATCCGTCAGCTCGCCGTCGCGTGCCTGCGCGAGCTGCAGCAGGTCGCCGCCCACGTCTTCTCCGACTTCCGGATCAGCGAACTGGCCGACGGCACCGAGGTCGCCGCGAGTCCCCTCGTCGCCGAGGGCTGACCGTCCACCACCCCCGATCCGCCCCGTGAGGGACCCCGGGGTCGCCTCGACCAGGCGGCCCACCCAGCAACCGCGACGAGGAGTCGACATGGCCGAGGTCGCCGTCGAGCAGGACGCCGTCCGCCCGGACGCAGCGCAGCAGATCGACACGCAGTACGAGGACCTGCTCCGCCGGGTCCTGGAGACGGGCAGCCCCAAGTCCGACCGCACCGGCACCGGGACGCTGAGCCTGTTCGGCGAGCGGCTGCGCTACGACCTGTCGACCGCCTTTCCGCTGGTGACGACGAAGTCGGTGCACTTCCGGTCGATCGCCTACGAGCTGCTGTGGTTCCTGCGGGGCGAGGGCAACGTCGGCTGGCTGCAGGAGCACGGTGTCTCGATCTGGGACGAGTGGGCAGCCGAGGACGGCAGTCTGGGTCCGGTGTACGGCGTCCAGTGGCGGTCGTGGCCGACCCCGGACGGCGGGTCGATCGACCAGCTCTCCGAGGTGCTGACGACGCTGCGGACCAACCCCGACTCCCGGCGGATGCTGGTCTCGGCGTGGAACGTCGCGGCCCTGCCCGAGATGGCGCTGGCGCCCTGCCACGCGCTGTTCCAGTTCTACGTCAACGACGGCAAGCTCTCCTGCCAGCTCTACCAGCGCAGCGCCGACCTCTTCCTCGGCGTCCCGTTCAACATCGCCAGCTACGCCCTGCTGACCCGGATGGTCGCCCAGCAGGTCGGCCTGGAGCCGGGTGACTTCATCTGGGTCGGCGGGGACTGCCACATCAACACCAACCACCTGCCGCAGGTGCGCGAGCAGCTCTCCCGCGAGGTCCTGCCCTTTCCGCAGCTGACGCTGGACCGGGCGCCGTCCCTGTTCGACCACTCCTACGAGGACTTCCACCTGATCGACTACCGGCACCACCCGGCGATCCGTGGCGCGGTGGCCGTGTGAATGTCCGGATGGTGTGGGCGCAGGCCGCCGGCGGCGTCATCGGCGCGGACGGCGGCCTGCCCTGGCACCTGCCCGAGGACCTCCGGCTGTTCCGCGCCCTGACCCTCGGCGGAACCGTGGTCATGGGCCGCCGGACGTGGGAGTCGCTGCCGCCCCGGGTCCGGCCGCTGCCGGGCCGGCGCAACGTGGTGCTCAGCTCGACGCTGGACTCCCCGGAGCCCGGGGTGCGGGTGGCCGCGTCGGTGGACGACGTCCTGGCGCTGGACGAGGACCTCTGGGTGATCGGCGGCGGCGCGGTCTATGCGGCGTTCCTCCCGCACGCCGACGAGGTCGTGGTCACCGAGGTCGACGCGCAGCTGCCGGGGGACACCTGGGCCCCGCGGCTGGACCCGGACTGGGTGATCGGCGCGCGGGTGCCCGGCACCGGCTGGTCGGAGTCGAGCGCCGGGCTGCGGTTCCGGGTGACCCAGTGGCGACGCGGGACGACGGTGTCCGGTCCGGTGCCCGAAATCCTCGCCGAGGAGCTGGGGAAGTGGACCAGCGCCGGGCGGTCCGGCGGCGTCGGTGCGGGCCGGTAGATTCGCACCATGACCACCGACCCCGCCCGGCCGTTCGGGCGTGTGCTCACGGCGATGGTCACCCCGCTGGCCGAGGACGGCTCGATCGACCTCGCCGGCGCGCAGGAGCTCGCTGCGCACCTGGTCGACCGGCAGGCGCACGACGGCCTGGTCGTCTTCGGGACGACGGGGGAGTCGCCGACCATCAGTGACAGCGAGCAGCACGCCGTGCTCGAGGCGGTGCTGGACGCCGTCGGCGACCGGGCCACCGTGATCGCCGGCGTGGGCACCAACGACACCGCGCACTCGATCGAGAAGGCCCGGTCCGCCGCGCGGCTCGGCGTGCACGGCCTGATGGTCGTCACGCCCTACTACAACAAGCCGCCGCAGGCCGGGCTGCTCAAGCACTTCACCGCCGTCGCGGACTCCACCGAGCTCCCCGTGATGCTCTACGACATCCCGCCGCGCTCGGTCGTCCCGATCGAGGTCGAGACCCTGGTCCGCGCGGCGGAGCACCCGAACATCGTCGCCGTCAAGGACGCCAAGGGCGATCTCGGCGCCGTCGCCTGGACGATGGCCCGCACCGACCTGGCGTACTACTCCGGCGAGGACATGCTGAACCTGCCGCTGCTGGCGCTGGGCGCCGTCGGCGTGGTCAGCGTCGTCGGGCACCTCGTCGGTCCGCGGCTGGCCGAACTCGTCGCGGCCGTGGAGTCCGGCGACCTGGTCAAGGCCCGGGCGGTCAACGAGTCCCTCCTCCCGGTCTACACCGGGATCTTCCGCACCCAGGGCGTCATCCTGGTCAAGGCGGCGTTGCGCGAACTCGGGCTGCCTGCCGGCCCGGTCCGCCCGCCGATGGTGGACGCCACCCCCGAACAGCTGGAGCAACTACGCATGGACCTCGCCGCCGGAGGGCTGACGCTGTGACCGCGTCGTCCACCACCCTGCAGCCGCACCTCGACCTCAAGGCGCCCCCGCCGCTGCCCCGCGGCGGCCTGCGCGTCATGGCCCTGGGCGGGCTGGGGGAGATCGGCCGCAACATGGCGGTCCTGGAGTTCGACGGGCAGCTGCTCGTCATCGACTGCGGCGTGCTGTTCCCCGAGGCCGAGCAGCCCGGCGTCGACCTGATCCTGCCCGACTTCGGGGTCATCGAGCACCGGCTGCACGAGATCACCGCCGTCGTCCTCACCCACGGGCACGAGGACCACATCGGCGCGATCCCCTACCTGCTGCGGCTGCGCAAGGACATCCCGCTGGTGGGCTCCCGGTTCACCCTGGCGCTGGTCAAGGCCAAGCTGCGGGAGCACCGGATCGACCCGGTGCTGGTCGAGGTCGCGGCCGGCGACGACCACCTGACCGGGCCGTTCCACTGCGAGTTCGTCAGCGTCAACCACTCGATCCCCGACGCGCTGGCCGTCGCCGTGCACACCCCGGCCGGCACGCTGGTGCACACCGGCGACTTCAAGATGGACCAGCTGCCCCTGGACGGCGTGCTCACCGACCTGGGCGCGTTCGCGCGCCTGGGGATGGAGGGCATCGACCTGCTGCTCAGCGACTCGACCAACGCCGAGGTGCCCGGCTTCGTCACCTCCGAGCGCAACATCGGCCCGGTGCTGGACTCGGTGTTCGAGCGGGCCGGCCAGCGGCTGATCGTCTCCAGCTTCGCCAGCCACGTGCACCGGATCCAGCAGGTACTCGACTGCGCGGTCAAGCACAACCGCAAGGTGGCCCTGGTCGGCCGGTCGATGGTCCGCAACATGGGCGTCGCCCAGGACCTCGGCCTGCTCCGCGTCGCACCCGGGCTGATGGTCAAGCTCGACGAGGCGACGTCGATGCCTCCCGAGCAGGTCGTGCTGATCAGCACCGGCTCGCAGGGCGAGCCGCTCTCGGCGCTGGGCCGGATGGCCCGCGGTGAGCACCACCAGGTCACCATCGTGCCCGGCGACACGATCATCCTGGCCTCCTCGCTGGTGCCCGGGAACGAGACCGCCGTCTACAAGGTCATCAACGGCCTGGCCCGGCTCGGGGCCACCGTGGTGCACAAGGAGACGGCGATGGTGCACGTGTCCGGGCACGCGCCGGCCGGCGAGCTGCGCACCTTGATCAACGTCGCCAAGCCGCGCTACCTGATGCCGGTGCACGGCGAGTGGCGGCACCTGCGGGCGCACGCCAACCTCGCCAGGGAGACCGGGATGGCGGCCGACCGCATCCTGCTCGCCGAGGACGGCGTCGTGGTGGACCTCGTCGACGGCAAGGCATCGATCGTGGGCAGCGTCCCGATCGGCAACGTCTACGTCGACGGGCTCAACGTCGGGGACGTCGGCGAGGAGTCGCTGCAGGCCCGGCGGATCCTGGGCGACGAGGGCTTCGTGGCGCTGACCGTCGTCATCGAGCCCTCCACGCGGACGATCGTGCGCCCGGTGCACCTGTCGACCCGCGGCTTCTCCGACGACCCGGGCGCCTTCACCGAGGTGCTGGCGCTGGTGGAG
>JAOPVN010000233.1 GCA_025966175.1 Modestobacter sp.
GTCCACCAGCACCCGGGCGGTACACGAGATCCGCCCGCTGCTCGCGCAGCGCGGGTTCGCCAACCCCGGCCACCCAGGCCTGCGGATGCACGGGCTGGCCGACGTGTTCGCCTCCGCCGCCGAAGGAGTGCACCTACCCCTCGACGGTACCGAGATGCAGGTCCGGCGTCCGCGGGCCAACAAGCCCGGCCGGCGGGCGTCCGTCTCGGGCAAGAGGAGCAGAACACCATCAAGCCCACCGCGATCAGCGACGGCGCCGGTCGGTTGCTGTGGCTGGGCGCGTTCTCCGACCGCTGTGCCGCTCGCTCAAGATCACCCGGCGCACACCGCCAGGCGAACACACGCACCCTCGATCCCGCACCAACTCGCGCCGCTACAGGTGCCACAGCGGCTGGAGCTGCAAAAGGAAGAGCAAGCCACCAGAGGCCCCCCGGAGCAGTTGCGTCCTCCGGTGAGCGCGGCCGGCCGCGGCGGGCGGTGGCGGTCAATCTCCGGCGGACGCCTGCTCTGGTGTCGTCATCGCAGCCATGATGGTCCGGCTCGCGGCAAGATCCAGGAGACCGAGCACATCGCTACGACTGCGGTCGCGTTGGTCGTTCCATCGCGTCAGGTCGTGTATCCGCGCGGCGCGGACTGCGGGCGCGGCCACCCGACCAGCCACACCAGGGCCACCCAGTCCGCGCGACTCCTGCAATGCATCCCAGATCACGTCGACCACTGGGCCAACACCGTCGACCTCAGCCCTCGCATCACCGGGGTGACGCTGCCGTACGGCGTGCACGACCGCTCCCACCAGGCACGCCCCCACGAGGTCGTCGCGGTCGAGGTGGGAGAGGGAGGCCGAGGCCCTGGCTGCAGCGGGTGCTCCGACGGGCTCCGACCGCGGTCGCACCGCAAACCATGCGTCCCGCACCCAGCCGCGCTCGATGACGCTCCGGGCGGCGGCGAGCACCTCGAGCACCTCATCGAGCTGTCGAAGTCGGAAGGCCACGACGTCGTACGGCTGGGTCTTGCCCCGCATCCAGCGGGCGACCCGCTGCCACGGCGTGCGGTGGGACACCCTCGTGCAGCGCGACAGCCTCCCCTGTTGTACCCGCTCACCGTCGTTCCCGGATCGGGAGTCATCGAGGATGCGGTGCTGCGGAGGCGGGGGAGTGCTTGCGGTGGACTCGGGACTCGCCGGGATCGGACTCCTCAGTGGCGACTCGTCGGCCATGGCCGTCTTCCGTTCACCTCGCCGGTCTAGTGGACTGAGAATGCCACCTGACCCGCCGCCAACGGAACCCGGCACCATCCGACTCGGTCACCTCCGCCGAGGACGGCGCCGGCTGGCTGGCCTTCTTCCGGGACCTGACCGCCCGCGGCCTCGCTGGAGTCGCCCTGGTCACCTCCGATGCGCATCGCGGGCTGGTCGACGCGATCGGGGCACCCCTGCCGGGTGCTGCCTGGCAGCGCTGCCGCATCCACTACGCCGCCAATCTGATCGTCGCCTGCCCCAAGGCGTCCTGGCCGTGGGTGCGGGCGCTGCTGCACTCGGTCTACGACCAGCCCGACGCCGCCTCGGTGCACGCCCAGTTCGACCGGGTGCTGGATGCCCTGGCCGACAAGCTCCCCAAGGTCGCCGAGCACCTCGAGGGCGCCCGCGCCGATGTGCTGGCCTTCACCGCGTTCCCCCAAGAGGTCTGGCGGCAGATCTGGAGCAACAACCCCAGCGAGCGGCTCAACCGCGAGATCCGCCGCCGCACCGACGTGGTGGGCATCTTCCCCAACCGGGACGCCCTCATCCGTCTGGTCGGGGCGGTGCTGGCCGAACAGCACGACGAGTGGACCGAAGGCCGCCGATACCTCGGCCTCGACGTCCTGGCCCGCTGCCGCATCCGGCCGGTCACCGACACCGACGGCACCAGCGAGGAGGTGACCGTACCGGCGACCATTCCGGCGCTCAGCGCCTGACCAGACATGACGATCACGCCAGCGGGCTTGACCGCGCGTCAGCGGTGACGAACACCGATGGACGGTGGCGCACGCATCGCCACCTCCACCAGCACGAACGGGACATCCACGAACGGCAGCGAACGGGATGCCGCTACGTGGCCTCAGGCGTGGCAGGTAATCCGGCACGTACGTCTCCATCGCCTCGAAGCTCTCGGGGAACGGCTTCAGCGTGGTGAGCGGCTCGAGTCGTCGCGGCACGTTGCGAGATTCCAGCGGAGTCCCGACTTCGGTGGTGAAGACCAGGTCACGTTCGACCGTGTCGTCGGGTCTGCGGTCGGTAGAGCCGGGTCATCTTCACAGCAATGCCCTACTCGGGGCAGGGGTCGGCCCGGCCGCGGTAGCAGATGACCGTCGAGATGGTCATTGCACGGACGGCGACCGGAGAGTGGTGGTGCTGCTCTCAGGCCGAAGGGCGGGTCGGCCTGGTCGCTCCGCTGGACCTGCCGCGGTGCCCCCTCCACGTGATCAGCGCCGACCCGCTCCGCCCTCCTCGGGCGTGATGCCGAGGCGGCGGCGCCCGAGGACGCGCTTCAACGTGTGACCAACCAAGCCGAGCGCGACCTGCTGCGCCGGCGGCCATCCCGCTCCGGTGCGGTGGCCCGGAACCGCTCCAGCGCGGTCGCGCCGTATGTGGACGCATCCCTGCCACGATCGTGCGGGCCCCGATGCCGGCCGAGGGTCGGTGGGGATGGCGCTGGCCGAGGTTCGAGACCGAGCCCGCGTGGGGCTTGACGACTGTGACCTACGTCCCTAGCCTCCTTCCTGTCAGTGAGATGCTATTTCATCAAGCGAAACGATCTCACCGTCACTTGGTCCTAACCGCTACCGGGCGGGCACCACGGCTCCCGTTTGGGAGGGGCTCGTCGAACCAGATCAAAGGAGATGTCTCCATGGGACGTGTCGAGGGCAAGGTCGCATTCATCACCGGGGCAGCTCGGGGGCAGGGGCGGTCTCACGCGGTGCGCCTGGCGCAGGAGGGTGCGGACATCATCGCCGTCGACTTCTGCACCCAGATCGACACCGCCCCGTACGACCTGGCCACCCCCGAGGACCTGGCGCAGACGGTCAAGGAGATCGAGGCGCTCGATCGCCGGGTGGTCGCGGTCCAGGCCGACGTGCGCAACTTCGGCGCGTTGAAGGCGGCGCTGGACCAGGGCGTCGCCGAGCTCGGCAAGGTGGACATCGTCGTCGCAAACGCTGGGATCCTCAGCCTCGGTCGGGCGCACGAGCTCACCGAGGAGGAGTGGCAGGACATGCTGGACGTCAATCTCACCGGCGTCTGGCACACCGTCAAGGCCGCCATCCCGCACATGCTCGAGGAGGACAACGGCGGATCGATCATCTTGACCAGCTCTACCGCGGGGACCAAGGGGCTCGGCAACGCCGTGCACTACGTCGCCGCCAAGCACGGCGTCGTCGGCATCTCGAAGACGCTCGCCGTCGAGCTGGGCCCGAACAACATCCGGGTGAACACGGTGCACCCCACTCAGGTGAACACGCCGCTGATCATGCACAAGCCGCTGTGGAAGGCCTTCCGGCCGGACCTCGAGGACCCGACGGTGGAGGACTTCATCCCGCCGTCGATCGGGATCAACCTCATCCCGGTGCCGTGGATCGAGTCGATCGACGTGAGCAACGCGGTGCTGTTCCTGGCGTCCGACGAGGCGCGGTACGTCACCGGTACCGAGCTGCGCATCGACGCCGGCGCCCTCACCAAGTAGTCCGCCCACAGCAGTTCGCCCAGAGCGGACCGAGGCCAGGGATGGGTCGCGATCGACCACGCGTCTCGCGACCCATCCCGCAGCACGGCCGACTGACCACGCAGTTCCCCCGACTTCCAAGGAGACAGCAATGCAGTCGCGTCCGCTCGGTCGGACTGGTCTGGAGCTGACGGTGCTCGGCATGGGCACCTGGGCGATGGGGGCCGGCAAGCGCCGCACCTCCAACCTCGGTCCGGCGGACGACGAGGAGTCGGTCGCCACCATCCACCGCGCTCTCGACCTGGGCATCAACTGGATCGACACGGCCGCGTACTACGGATTCGGGCACGCCGAGCGCATCGTCGCCCGAGCGCTGCGCGGCATGCGGGAGCGTCCGCTCGTCGTCACCAAGTGCGGGCTCGTGCCCAGCGAGGTGAGCGACTTCGAGAATCGCATCACCGCCGCCTCGATCCGCGAGGAGGCGGAGGCCAGCCTGTCCCGACTGGAGACCGACGTCCTCGACCTGCTGATGATCCACTGGCCCATCCCGGACGAGGGCGTCGAGGAGGGCTGGAGCACGCTGGCCGACCTCAAGACGGAGGGCAAGGTCCGGCTCATCGGGGTCTCGAACTTCGCCGCCCTGCAGATGGCGCGGTGCGAGCTGATCGCACCGATCGACGCCATCCAACCCGAGTACTCGCTCGTCGAGCGGACCGCGGAGACGGAGGTGTTCCCCTATGCCGAGGCGATGGGCATCGGGGTCGTCACCTACTCGCCACTCAAGCACGGCCTGCTGAGCGGGCGGATGACCCGCGAACGCGTCGACGCGCTCACGCCGGCCGACTGGCGGCACGGGCACGTGGAGTACACCGAGCCGCAGCTTTCGGAGAACCTCCGCGTGGTCGACGCGCTCCGCGTGGTCGCCGATCGGCACGGCCGGACCGTCTCGGAGGTCGCCATCGCCTGGGTGCTCCGTCGTCCGTGCGTGACCAGCGCCATCCTGGGCCCCCGGCGACCGGCTCAGTTCGACGATCTGGTGGGCGCCGCGGACCCGCAGCTGCTCGACGACGACCTGGCGGCCGTCGAAGCCGATCTCGGCGCAGCCTCGGGCCTTCCCCGATGAAGGCCTGGTTCATCACCGGGGCGTCCCGCGGGCTGGGCCGTGCCTTCGCCGAGGCGGCTCTCGACCGCGGCGACCTCGTCGCGGGGGTGGCACGCGACCTGGAGCCGTTGAAGGACCTCGTGGACCGCTACGACGCGGCGTTCCTGCCGGTACAGCTCGACGTGACCGCACGGGCCGACGTGCTGCGCGCCGTCGACCGCGTGCACGACGTCTTCGGGCACCTCGACGTCGTCGTCAACAACGCCGGCCACGGAGTCCTCGGCGCGATCGAGGAGGCGGGTGAGGCGGAGACGCGCGCGCTCCTCGAGACGAACCTGCTGGGCCCGATGTGGGTGGTGCAAGCCGCTCTGCCGTATCTGCGGGCTCAGGGCAGCGGGCACATCGTCCAGGTCTCGAGCATCGCCGGCGTCGCCGCCTTCCCCATGGTCGGCCTCTACTGCATGAGCAAGTGGGCCCTCGAGGCCATGAGCGAGAGCCTCGCCGAGGAGGTCCGGCCGTTCGGCATCGACGTGACGCTGCTCGAACCCGGAGCCATGCGGACGGACTGGGCGCATGCGTCGATGCACCGCGTCGCGACGACCCTCGACGCGTACGCGGACGCCTGGGATGCGCGACTGGAGGCGATGTCGACGGAGTTCGACCGGCAGCAGCCAGGCGACCCAGCTCGCGCCGCGGCCCTGCTCCTGGAGATCGTCGACGACCCCAGCCCACCCCGGCGGGTGCTCATGGGCTCGGGAGCGTTCGACCTGGCCGTCCAGCGTTACCAGGCGACGCTGGCCGAGTGGGCGACCAGGGAAGACTCCTCCCGGGCGGTCGACTTCCCGCCGACTGCCTGACTGTCACGACTCGGGAGCGGCCTCACCGTTCCTGCACATTCGGGTCTCGATGCCCGGGGGCGGCTGCCGCCCCCGGGCTAGTCGTGTTCCGCATTCGTGCTGGTCACGGCTCCGTCTGCGCCGGCGAAACTTCCTTGAGACATCTCGGTCCGATGGCTTGACGTGACCCGGAGCACTCTGCCAGCATTCAACTCACCGACACGGCGTTCCGTCCAGCTGAACGAGGGAAGGACGGACCCTCCGGGGACGGTCCCTTTCGTCGCCGATCGGAACGGCTTTGAGCCGAGGCAAGTCATCCCCAGCGGCACCTGCCGCGGACGTAACTGAGGAGAAGACATGGTGCAGAAGCAGGCCGAGGTTTGCCGCAACTTCGAGCTCGACTGGCTCGCCTGTGCGCAGGGCGAGGAGGAGATGGGGCAGATCGACGCCGATTACATCGTCTTTCGCGCCAAGGGCGACATCGAGCAGCTCCGCAAGCTCGTCCCCGCCCCCCTGGAGGCCACCGACGAGGTGATCATCTACATGGGGTGGTTCAAGGAGACCCAGAAGGAGGGGAAGACCACCTGGGCGTGGCCGTTCCACGAGTGGGGCGTCGGCGTCGTGTCCCAGCTCCCGGGCCGCCCGGAGACCAAGGGCAACTTCCTCGTGCAGCTCTACGTCGACGACGACCTGGTGCTGGTCCACGGCCGCGAGGTCTGGGGCTACCCGAAGAAGATCGGCGAGATGGAGATCACGCCGAAGACCACCGAGGGCGACTCCGACAGCTACGAGTACACGGTGTCGCGTCGCGGCACCAAGCTGATCTCCGCCAAGGCCGAGAACCTCCAGCCGGTCGACAGCTCGGAGTTCCCCTTCTTCGGCCGGACGCACGCCATCTGCTTCCGGCAGGTGCCGTCCCCGGACCGCGCCGCGATCGACAAGCAGCAGCTGGTGTTCGTCCAGCTCGACTTCGACTCCAGCGACGTCAAGAAGGGCACCGGCGAGATCAGCATCACCGACGGGCCGTTCGACCAGCTGCCGATCGGCCCGCTGACCAACATCGAGGCCTTCTTCGGCCGGTCGGCCTTCAACCACCGGGGCATCAACAACCTGGTGGTGGACGCCGAGGAGCTCGCCCGTCCGCTCGACCTGAGCAAGGCCGGCAAGACCTCCTGATCGTCAGTGCTCGCCGGCAGGGGCTGTGTCCAGCGCCCCTGCCGGCGAGCCACCCCTCCGGTCAACACCACCGTGGAAGGCAGTGCTGAGGAAATGAAGTTGAGCGGAAAGGCGTGCATCGTCACCGGCGGGGCGTCGGGGATCGGTCGTGCCACGGCCGTCGCGTTCGCACGTGAGGGCGCCCGGGTGACCGTGGCGGACTTCAACGCCGCCGGCGGGGAGGAGACCGCCGAGACGATCCGGGCGGCGGGTGGCGAGGCGATCTTCGTCAAGAGCGACGTCGCAGAGGAGGCCGACTGCCGGCAGGTGGTCGAGGCCACGGTCGAGGCGTTCGGCCGGGTGGACGTGCTCTTCAACAACGCCGGCATCAACCCCATGGAGGGGAGCGTCGTCGACATGAGCGTGGCGGACTGGCGGCGCGTCCTCGCGGTCAACGTCGACAGCATCTTCTTCTGCTCGCGCTTCGCGATCCCGGAGATGCGCCGCACCGGCGGCGGCCGGATCATCAACACTGCCTCGCCGGCCTCCTTCAAGGGGTGGCCCGGGAACGCCGCATACATCACCTCCAAGGGCGCCGTCCTGTCCCTCACCCGCGCGATGGCGATGGACCTGGCCAAGGACAACATCCGGGTCAACGCCCTCGTGCCGGGCCTGATCATGACCGGCATCGGCCGGGACTTCCTCGCCGCGCAGGCCGACCCTGCCGCGGTGGCGGCGAGCAACCCGATGGGGCGTCCCGGTGAGCCGGAGGAGGTGGCCCCGCTCGTGGTCTACCTGGCGTCGGACGAGTGCACCTTCTCCACCGGGGCCTCCTTCTTCGCCGACGGCGGCGAGCTCTCGGGCGTCGCCTGACCTGTCGGTCCGCGCGATCGCCCTCCGGCGGTCGCGCGGGCCCGGGTCACCCTTCCCCTTGACCGACCCGAGCGCCGCTGCGCGGCCACCGGCGGTCTCCCCCCGCGCCGGATCCGGCGTGGTTGCTCGCTCTGCCCTGATTGCGTGCGCGGTCACGAGAGGGCGGGCGTCGAGTCCCGCCCGCCTGCAGTGGCCCAGAGAACCCGTGAGGCCGGTCGGCCTCTTGGTATCGGAAGGAACGACACACGATGACGAGCCGCCCAGGAAACGGTCTTGCCCAGCTCATGGAGCCGGGCGCCGCGGTCGAACGCGTCGCGAAGGACTGCATCTTCACCGAGGGGCCGGTCTGGCTGCCCGACGGTTCCCTCCTCTTCAGCGACATCCCGGCGAACCGGCTGTTGCGCTGGCACCCCGAGGAGGACCTGAGCGTGGTCCGCGAGCCCAACGCCAAGGGCAACGGCATGACGCTGGACAACGAGGGCCGGCTCGTCGTGTGCGAGCACGCCACCAGCACCGTCACCCGGGGGACCCCGGGCGGCGTGCGGACGCCGATCGCCTCGCACTGGCAAGGCAAGGAACTCAACAGTCCCAACGACGTCATCGTCGCGTCGGACGGATCGGTGATCTTCACCGACCCGACGTTCGGACGGCTGATGGAGTCGGTCGGCGTGGTCCGCGACGTCGAGCAGGAGATCCAGGGCGTGTACCGGGTCCCTGCGGATGGCGGCGACCTCGAGCTCCTGGTCGACGACATGGGGCAGCCGAACGGTCTCTGCCTCTCCCGCGACGAGTCCCTGCTCTACGTCGGGGACACGGCGCGGGCCCACATCCGCGTGTTCGAGATGACCGGTGAGCGCCCGCTGGGTCCCGGCCGCGTCTTCGCCGATGGCATCACCCTGAGCGCTGCCGCCGACGACGGTTACGTCGACGGCATGAAGATCGACGAGCGCGGCAACGTGTACGTCACCGGCCCCGGCGGGGTCTGGGTCCATGCACCCGATGGCACCCGGCTGGGCGTGATCGAGGTGCCGGAGCAGGTGGCCAACCTCAACTGGGGCGACGCCGACTGGCGGTCGCTGTACCTGACGGCCAACACGTCGGTCTACCGGATCAGGATGCAGGTCGCCGGACACCGCCTCGGATACATGCAATGAGGACGATCGGCGCGCCGGTGCCCGCCGGCGCGAGCGCCTCGAATGCCCCGTGCGCGGACTCGTCGGACGACGTGGTGGGCCGGCTGGGCCGGTTGCGCCTGGTGCCCGTGGCGATCGTCGAGGACCTGGCCCACGCCGAGCCGCTGGCGCAGGCCTTGATCGCGGGTGGTCTGCCCTGCGTCGAGGTGACGATGCGGACACCCGCGGCGGAGAGCGTCCTCGCGCGGATGGCCGAGGACCCGCACCTGCTCGTGGGCGCCGGGACCGTCGTCCGCCCCGAGCAGGTCGAGCGGGTGGTGGCCGCCGGCGCGCGGTTCGTCGTCACGCCGGGCTTCAGCTCCTCCGTCGTCGCCGCGTGTCGGGAGATCGGCGTGCCGGTGATCCCAGGGGTGGCCACGGCCACCGAGGTGGTCATGGGGCTCGACGCCGGACTGGACGTGCTCAAGTTCTTCCCCGCCGAGGCCGCGGGGGGCCTGGCCGCGCTGGCCGCGCTGAGCGCGCCCTTCGCGGGCACCCGGTTCATCCCGACCGGGGGGATCTCCCAGGACAAGACCGGCAGCTATCTCGAGCACCCCTCCGTCCTCGCCGTGGGCGGCAGCTGGATGGTGGCCCCCGCGCTGCTGTCGGCCGGCGACTTCCCTGGCATCGAACAGCGGACGCGCGAAGCCGTTCTCCGTGTCGCTTCGCTCCGCTCCGCCTGCGAGTCAGGAAGGCCCTGATGTCCGAGCTCACGATCCGACCGCGGGAGGAATGCCGGTACGACCTCGTCTCCCTGGGCGAGATCATGCTGCGGCTCGACCCTGGGGACATGCGCATCCGTACCGCGCGTTCCTTCCGAGCGTGGGAGGGCGGTGGCGAGTACAACGTGGCGCGGGGCCTGCGTCGCTGCTTCGGCCTGCGCACCGCCATCGTGACGGCGCTCGCCGACAACGAGGTGGGGCGGCTCATCGAGGACCTCGTCCTCCAGGGCGACGTGGAGACCGAGCACATCCGTTGGGTGCCTTACGACGGCTGCGGCCGCACGGTGCGCAACGGGTTGAACTTCACCGAGCGCGGGTTCGGTGTGCGCGGGGCCCTCGGCATGTCGGACCGAGGGAACACCGCGGCCAGCAAGATGCGCAGGGGCGACGTGGACTGGGACCACATCTTCGGTGAGCTCGGCGCCCGCTGGTTCCACACCGGGGGCATCTACGCCGGGCTCTCCGAGACCACGCCCGACGTCCTCGAAGAGGCGATGGCGGCCGCCAAGCGGCACGGCACGATCGTCTCCTACGACCTCAACTACCGGCCCAGTCTGTGGAAGAGCTACGGAGGCATGGCGCGGGCCCAGGAGGTGAACCGCCGGCTGGCGCCGCACGTCGACGTGATGCTCGGCCTGGGCAGGCAGGAGAACTCCACCGCTGCCCTCGGCTTCGAGGTGCCCGACGCGGAGGTCAGCCCGAGCGCCCCCGAGGTGGAGGACTTCGACAAGAGGGTCGCCACGGTTTCCGCGGAGTACCCGAACCTCAGGGTTGTGGCGACCACCCTGCGCACCGTCCGGACGGCGTTGGTGAACGACTGGAGTGCCCTGGCCTGGCTGGACGGCGACGTCTTCGAGTCCGTGCCCCGGCCCGGCCTGGACATCCTCGACCGGGTCGGCGGGGGTGACGGGTTCGCCGCAGGGCTGATCTACGGATTGCTGGAGAAGGGCGACATCCGCGCCGCGGTGGAGTACGGCGCGGCGCACGGCGCCCTAGCCATGACGACGCCCGGTGACACGTCCATGGCCACGCTGGCGGAGGTGGAGGCGCTCGTGAGCGGGGTGGACGCCCGTGCCCAGCGATGAACGGTGTCGGCGACCCGGGTCGAGCGCCGACTTCCCGCGAAGCCCGGCATGAACGAGTACCGTTTTCCACCTTCCCGGGATTTCAGGACCACGAGGCAGGGGCATGACGCAGATCGACGATCAGGGACCACCCAGTGCGATCGACCGCGCACTGGATCTCCTGACCATCGCCGTCACTGCCCGTCGCCCCCTGACGCTTGCCGAGCTGGCCAGCGAAGCCGGCATACCGAAGCCGACGGCCCACCGGATCCTGCGGCTCCTGGTGGCCCGGGACCTGTTGCGCCAGACCGGCGACCGCTCCTACTGCCTGGGCTCGAAGATGTTCGCGCTGTCGGGAGAGGCGCTGGCCCAGCTGGACTACGCGAGCGAGGCCAAGGAAGGGCTGCGCTGGCTCCAGACGATCACCCCGGACGCCATCCACTTCGGGGTCATGACGGGTGGCGCACCGGTGTACGTGGCGAAGATCGAGGGTCGCCGGCCGTATCGCATGGCCTCGACCATCGGGACGTCGCTGCCGGTGCACTGCACGTCGATCGGCAAGGCGATCCTCGCGTTCATGCCACCGGATCAGGCCGAGCCCTACCTGCAGTCCCGGTCGCTGGTCGGGCGGACGCCGCACACGATCACCACGCCTGGGGCGCTCAGGCAGCAATTCGAGGAGATCCGTGCGCGGGGCTTCGCCATCGACGACGAGGAGAACGAGGAGAACGTCCGCTGTGTCGGAGCTCCGGTCTTCGACGCGCGGGGCGACGTCATCGGCGGCGTCAGCGTCTCCTCTGCCACCTTCGATCTCAGCCTCGACGAGGCGCTCCGCCTGGGGCCGTCGGTCCTGACGGCGGCGCAACGGATCTCGGCGGCGCTGGGGGCGCCCCGGGCGGCACTCTCGAGGCTCGCGGCGCTCGCGGCGCCGGGCGAGGGAACCACGTCGGGGTTGGCGCGGTCCGACGGCCCGGCTCCGGCCGAGAAGGCGTGACGCCCCGGCTCCAGTAGCCGCTCGACTCTTGGCATGCGTGCGTGCGTGCGTGCGCGCGCTCGCGGGGTTCCGAGTTTCCCCGTTGTCCGTGCATCCACCTCTGGACCACGTCGCGGGGGAGCTGTCTGCAGCTCTGGCGCACGCGCGTCAGAGCC
Source organism: Modestobacter sp. (assembly GCA_025966175.1). Lineage (GTDB taxonomy): Bacteria > Actinomycetota > Actinomycetes > Mycobacteriales > Geodermatophilaceae > Modestobacter. The sequence continues at coordinate 11,769 of JAOPVN010000233.1, forward strand.
TCTCCTGAACCAGCGTCCGGCGATCCCGGACTGCGCCCCCAGGAGACGCTTCCGCCTGCCCTTCGCAGGCGCGCAGAACGTGCACGAAAGTCCTCCCAGTGTGTCTCTTGACACAACCCGTGGGCGGGGTCACGCTACTCAACGTTTCGTACAGCGGAAGACCGTTCCGCTGACAAGTACGTTCGGCAGGGTTCGGTCGTGATGGGCCGCCCTCTCGCGGACTCAGAGGCGGAACGACCTGCCTCCCAGCACCACCCCTGCAGTTCAGCGCGCATGCCAGCCCGCCAAGGGATGGCGTCCAGCTCGACCGCTGTGCGGCGAGCCCTCACCCCAGGAGACATGGATGAACCGAGCAACGAGAACCAAGGCGATCGGGGCGATCGGCGCCGGCCTGCTGTCCCTCGTCGTCGTCGGCTGCGGCCGCGGCGAAGACGCCCAGGCCGGCGGGAACGGCTCCGGCGACGGCAGCTGCACCGTGGCCTTCTCCCAGGAGTCGCTGGGCTTCGAGTGGATGGTCGAGAACTCCCGGGACATGAAGGCGGCGGTCGAGGCCAAGGGGTGTGAGTTCATCCAGGCGGATGCCGAGGGTGACGCGGCCAAGCAGCTCCAGGACGTGCGCGACCTCCTCGCTCGGAAGCCCGACCTCCTCGTGGTGCGGCCGGTCACCTTCGAGCCGCTGGCCCCGGTTCCGGGCCTGGCGGACGAGGCCGGCGTCCCACTGATCGTCGTGGACCGCGCCCTTCCCGGAACGCCGGGCGAGGGCCAGTACAAGGCCTTCCTGACGATCGACTTCGTCGAGACCGGGGAGCTGGTGGGGGAGAGCGTCGTCCGCGGCCTCACCGAGAAGAACGGCTCGCCGACCGGCCGCATCGTGCACATCACCGGCACGTCCGGCGCCTCCCCGGTGCTCGACGAGCAGGAGGGCATCGACAACGTCCTGACCAAGAACCCGGGCATCGAGGAGGTCGCCCAGTGCGACGGCAACTACTCGCGCGAGCCGGGTCGGCAGTGCATGGAGGACCTGCTGCAGCGGTTCAACGCCGGTGAGATCGACGGCGTCATCGCCGACAACGACGAGATGGCCCTCGGCGCGGTCGCGGCGATCAAGGCGGCCGGCCGGGACGAGCTCCTCGGCTGGATCTGGGGCAAGGACGCGCAGCGCACCGGCCTTGAGGCCATCGTCGCCGGCGACATGCGGATGTCGATCTCCACGCCGCCCCAGTTCGGCGAACTGACCATGAAGACCTGGCAGCAGGTGCAGGACGGCAATGTCAGCGAGACCACCCAGCTGCTGCCGAAGACCGTCTACGAGGCCGACACCGACAAGGGGAAGAAGGCGATCGAGGACCGGATCGCCGAGCTGACCGACCTCGGCATCGACTGCTGCTGACCTTCTAGGACTCGTGAAGGAGTGCTGACGACGTGACTGACGACGTCCTGGTCCGGATGGCCGGAATCACCAAGAGCTACCCCGGTGTCGCTGCGCTGCGCGGTGTCGACTTCGACCTGCGCGCCGGAGAGGTGCACTGCCTCATCGGCGAGAACGGCGCCGGCAAGTCCACGCTCATCCGCATGCTCACCGGTGCCGAGCAGCCGGACCAGGGCGTCATCACGATCAGCGGCCAGGAGTACGGCGGCCTTCGGCCGGCCCTGGCGCACCGGCTGGGGGTGTCGGCCATCTACCAGGAGACCGACCTCGTGCCGCAGCTGACCGTGGCCGAGAACGTCTTCCTGGGGCACGAGCCCCGGGGGCGTTCCGGTGCCATGGACCGGGCCGGCATGCGGCGGGAAGCCCGGCGGGTCCTCGACGAGCTCGGGGTGACCCTGCCCGTCGACGCGCCGGTGAGCGAGCTGACCGCGGCCAATGCGCAGCTGGTCCAGATCGCGAAGGCGCTGTCCCGGAACTGCAAGGTCCTCATCATGGACGAGCCGGGCGCGGTGCTCAGCGACCACGAACTCGAGTCGCTGTTCGAGATCGTCCGGTCGCTGCGTGCCCGGGGGATGGGGATCGTCTACATCTCCCACCGGCTCGAGGAGTTGATGCTCATCGGGGACCGGGTGACGGTGATGCGCGACGGCCAGTGGGTGCAGACCCGCGCCGTCGCGGAGACCTCGGTGCCGGAGATCATCCGCGCGATGGTCGGCCGCGAGCTGAGCGACCAGTACACCAAGACCGCGGTCGTGGGCGACGACGTCGTCCTGTCGGTGCGCGGGCTGACGCTGCGCGGCCACTTCGAGGACGTCACCTTCGACCTCCGGCGCGGTGAGGTGCTGGGGCTGGCCGGACTGGTCGGCGCAGGCCGCAGCGAGCTGCTCAACTGCATCTTCGGTGCGATCCCTGCCGACAGCGGGACCGTGACCCTGAACGGGCAGCCCCTGAAGGCGCGGTCGCCGCAGCAGGCGATCGAGGCGGGGATCGGACTGGTCCCCGAGGACCGGCGGGGCGCCGGCCTCATCCTGTCCCGCTCGGTCCAGGAGAACCTCACCCTGCCCTCGCTGGGACGGCTGTCCCGGGGGATGGTCCTGCGCGGCAAGGAGTTGGCGGCCGTGTGCCGCAGCTATGTCGAGGACCTGCGCATCAAGACGCCGTCGGCCGCCCAGCCCGTCCGGCTCCTCAGCGGCGGCAACCAGCAGAAGGTCGTGCTGGCGAAGTGGCTGGCCCGTGGCACCACGGTGCTGCTGCTCGACGAGCCCACGGCAGGGGTCGACGTCGGCGCGAAGAGCGAGATCTACGCCCTGATGGACCGGTTGGCCTCCGACGGGATCTCGATCCTCATGGCGTCCTCAGAGCTGTCCGAGGTGCTCGGGATGAGCGACCGCGTCCTGGTCATGGCCGAAGGTCGGTTGACCTGTGAGTTGTCCAGAGAAGAAGCCACACAAGAGGTGATCATGAGTCACGCAGTGCCCATGTCGGCGGCGATCGCGTCATGACGAACAAGATGGTTGCCACCGTCACAGCTGACGCCGGTGCCGGCCCGAGGACGACGGGTGCGGGGCCGCAGGCCGGTCGCGGGCCGGCGCGCGGGCTGTCCGGGCTCTCCGGGCGGGCGGTCGAGATCCTTTTCCTCGCGGTGGTGATCACCGGCTTCGTCGCCAGCCCGAACTTCCTGACCTCCTTCAACCTGCAGGGGCTGCTGAGCCAGGCAGCGGTGCTGGGGATCCTCGCGATCGGCCAGTACATCGTGATCGTCGCGGGCGGGTTCGATCTGTCGGTCGGCGCCGTGGCGGCGGTCAGCTCCATGGTCGTCGCCTCGACGCTCGGCGACCTGGGGGTGCTCGGCATCCTCCTGGCGATCGCGAGCGGCGCGGCGCTGGGCCTGCTCAGCGGGCTCGCGGTCACCGTGGGGCGTATCCCGCCGATCGTCGCGACGCTCGGGGTCGCGGGGATCGCCCAAGGGGTGGCCTTCACGATCTCCAACCGGGGCATCGTGATCACCGACTCGGCCTTCATGACGCTCAACAGCACCTCGTTCGGCTTCGTCCCACTGCTCTTCGTCATCTGGGCGGTACTCGTCGCGGTGGTGTTCGCGTTCCTCCGCCTCACGAGGACGGGGCTGTACTTCTTCGCCATCGGCGGCAACGCCGACAGCGCCCGGCTGGCCGGCGTCCCGGTGGCACGGGTCCAGATGACCGCCTTCGCCCTGTCGGGGATGCTGGCCGGCGCTGCGGGGGTCCTCTTCGCCGCGCGAGCCAACAGCGGCCTGCCCGGCCTCGGGGTCGGGTGGGAACTGGACACCATCGCCGCCGTCGTCATCGGCGGGGTCAGCCTGTACGGCGGCCAGGGCAACTTGGTCAAGGCCATGATCGGCGTCCTCACCTATCTCATGATCACGAACGTCATGAACCTCGCGGACGTCGACTCGTACCTGCAGAACGTCCTCAAGGGCGTCCTGATCCTGGCGGCCGTGGCGGCCCCGGCCGTCCTGCGGCGGCGCAACCACCTGATGGGGAGGACCTCGTGACCACATCCCAGCAAGTGAGCCAACCCCCCGCCGAGACCGGGCCGCAGCCGGCCCGAGGTGCGGCCAACCGCCGACGGCTGCCCGGTGGCGCGATGGTCTGGGTCCTCGCACTGCTCATCCTCGCGGCCATCGTGCTCAGCAAGGGCGTCTTCATCCGACCGAGCAACCTGACGACGGTGCTGTACCAGACCGCCGTCGTGGGGGTGCTGGCCATGGCGCAGGCCTATGCGGTGATCAGCAAGGGGCTCGACCTCTCCATCGGGGCGACCGCGATCCTCGCCGCGCTGATCATCGGCGACAGCAGCTCGGCCGACCCGCAGTTCCTGCCGCACCTGCCGCTGCCGCTGGCGATCCTCTTCGGCCTGGTCGTCGGCCTGCTGGTCGGCGTGGTGAACGGGTTCCTGGCCGGCCGGACCGCGGTGCCACCGTTCATCATCACGCTCTCGACCTACCTGGTGATCGTCGGCGTCACGTTCATGCTCACGCAGGGCGCGCCGGTGACCCAGCCGGCCCAGGTGCTGAAGGACCTCGGGGAGGCGCGGGTCTGGATCCTGCCGGTGCCCGTGCTCCTGTGGTTCGCGCTGATCGTCGTCGGCCACTTCGTCCTCAGCCGGACCAAGCCGGGAGCCATGCTGTACGCCGTGGGCGGCAACGAGACCGCCGCGCGGCTGTCGGGCGTCCCGGTGGCGCGGATCAAGATGTTCATCTATGCGGCGGCAGGTGTCTTCGCCGCGGCGGCCGGCCTGCTGTTCCTCGCCCGCACGGGCAGTGTCAGCCCGTCCGCCGGCAGCGAGTTCATGCTGATGTCCGTCGCCGCGGTGGTCGTCGGTGGGATCCCGCTCAGCGGTGGGCAGGGCAAGATCCGCGACGTCGTCCTGGGTGTGCTGATCCTCGGCATCGCCGGCAACCTGATGAACCTGATGGGGATCTCGCCCTACCTGCAGATGGCGGTGCAGGGCGCGATCATCCTGGTCGCCGTCGGTGCCAACCAGCGCCTCGCCCAAGGGCGCGGCGTCTAGCAGCCCCTCCGCAGCGCGTTCCCGCCCGGGCGCCGGTCGCCCGGGCGGGGAACGTGCTGCGCCCATTTCCCCGGCCGCCGGACGACGGCAGGGCGACCCCGTTCCGTGATCGGGACGTCCCCGATGGACACCACAGGAGGTCAAGCGTGCGACTCGAAGGACGCACAGCGCTCGTCACCGGCGCGGCGCAGGGCATCGGCGCGGGCATCGCGGAGGGCCTGGCCCGGGAAGGCGCGCGGGTGGCCGTCGCCGACATCCAGCCGACGGAGTCCGTCGTCGAGGCGATCCGCGCGCAGGGGGGCACTGCCGTCGGTGTGCACCTCGACGTCACCCAGGAGGCCGGCGTCGCCGAGGCCTTCGCCTGGGTCGACGAGCTCTGGGGACCCGTGGACGTCCTCGTCAACAACGCGGCGCTGGGCACCCCGGTGGCCCTGGTGCGGGACATGGACCTGGCTGCCTGGGAGCGCACGCTCGCCGTCAACCTGACCGGCGCGATGCTCTGCACACGGGCCGCTCTCGGGCAGATGACCGGCCGCAGCGGCGGCACGATCGTCAACGTCGCCTCGAACGTGGCCAAGCGGGGGCTGCCGCACCGTGCGGCCTACGTGGCCAGCAAGTGGGGGCTGCTCGGCTTCACGCAGACCGTGGCCCTGGAGACGGTCGAGCACGGGATCCGGGTGAATGCCATCTGCCCCGGGCCGGTGGAGACCCCGCACCTGGACGAGGTCATGCGCGGCCACGCGGTCGCCGAGGGGACGACCGTGGCCGACATCGCCGAGCAGTGGCGGACGTCGGCCCCGATGCAGCGCTTCATCGAGCTGCGGGAGGTCGTCGACGTCTGCCTGTTCCTGGCCACCGACGCGTCCTCGGCGATGACCGGTCAGGCCATCAACGTCACCGGTGGACTCGTCATGAGCTAGGTGCGCCCGCACACCACCTGAGAAGGCACAACCGAGAGGAAGGGCATGACGTGAGCCTGGCAGGCAAGACCATCGCACTGCTGATCGAGGACGACTACCAGATCCTCGAGGCCTGGTACCCGGTTCTCCGGCTGCAGGCCGCCGGGGCCACCGTGCGCGTGGTCGGCAGCGGGACCAAGCAGTCGTACGCCAGCAAGGAGGGTTACCCGATGGCGGCCGACTGCGCGGCGGCGGAGGTCCGGGCGGAGGAGTTCGACGCCGTCGTCGTCCCGGGCGGCTTCGCACCGGACAACATGCGGTTGCACCCCGAGATGGTCGAGCTGGTCCGCAGCGTCCACGACGCCGGCCGGCTGACCGCATCCATCTGCCACGGCGGATGGATGCTCGTCTCCGCCGGTGCGCTGAAGGGCCGCCGGGCGACCGGGTACCTGCCGATCCGTGACGACGTCGTGAACGCCGGCGGCACCTGGGTCGACGAGGCGGTCGTCGAGGACGGCAACGTCATCACGTCGCGGACGCCCACCGACCTGCCCGTCTTCGTGGAGGCGATCATCGCCCACCTGGCCCGCGCCGACGAGGCCGCGGCATGAAGATCGTGCGCGTAGCGGCGATCCCGCTCGGCAGTCCCCTGGACGAGCAGTTGCGCTGGGGCGCCATGACCGTGTCGGTCAAGGGCGGCATCGTCGTCCTGGTGGAGACCGACGAGGGCCACGTCGGCCTCGGCGAGGCGGGATTCTCCGCCGAGTACTTCCCGACCGTGGGGCCGATCGTCAACGACCAGCTCGCGCCGATGCTCGTGGGGCAGGACCCCCGGGACATCGCCTCGCTGTGGCAGCAGATGCTCGACGCGACGCACATGTGGGGACGGCGGGGGATCGAGACCTATGCGCTGAGCGGGGTGGACATCGCGCTGTGGGACCTGCTCGGGAAGATCAGCGGGCAGCCGGTGTACCGCCTGCTCGGGGCGGCGAAGTCGGCGGTGCGCGCGTACTTCGCCCCCTCGCTCAAGCCGACGCCGGAGGTCGTCGAGGAGTGCCAGCGGGCGGTCGCGGACGGGTTCACGGCGATGAAACTGCGGGCCGCCCCGCAACTGCGGGCGACGGTCGACCTGGTCGCCGGTGTCCGGGCCGCCGTGGGGGACGAGGCCGAGATCATGGTCGACGGCAACATGTCGTTCGACCGGCGGACCGCCCTCGTCCTGGCCCGGGAGCTCGAGCAGCTCGACGTCTCCTGGCTGGAAGAGCCCATCCTGTCGCGCAGCCTGACCCAGTACGTCGACGACCACTCCTGGCTCGCCGACCGGGTCTCCCTGCGATTGGCCGGAGGGGAGTCACTGCTGACCCGGTTCGAGTACATCGACCTGCTGAACCGCCGGACGTTCGACGTCCTCCAGCCCGACTGCACCAGCGTCGGCGGCATTTCCGAGGCCAAGCGGATCGCGGACATGGCCAGCGCCTGGAACATCGAGTGCGTCCCCCACATCGCCTGTTCCTCGGGCACCGGGATCTCGCTCGCGGCAGGCCTGCACATGATCCTGGCCTGTTCGAACGCCCCGCTCATCGAGTTCGACGCCTACGGCGGCCCCGGCTGGGACGGGATGCTCGTCGAGCCGCACACGATGAAGGCCGGGCACGTGACCGCCGACGAGCGCCCGGGCCTGGGCGTGGAGCTCGCCGACGATGCGTTCGAGCGGTTCTCCCTGCTCCGGCGGTGAGCAGATGGCGCGTCCTCTACGAGCGGAACTCGCGAGCACAGGACGAATCCGCGCTGTCGCGCGGCGGCACCTGGGTGTGGGGTCGAAGGAACTGGCCCGGCGAGAGCATGGTTCGAGACGGTGGCCCAGGCGCAGCAGCGGGTGCCGGAATCGCCGGCGGACGGAGTCGCCGACGGGGGGAGAGATGGTGGCCGACGCGAGATCGGCCAGAACCGTGCCGGTCGGATCGGGTCGCCTGATTCGGGCATGGGAGGTGGGATGAGTCCCACGTCGAAGTGTCCACGGGAGATCTCGAGCCCCCGCGGCTGGCATGGCGCTGACCCATGTCTCCTGTCCTCGGATCGCCACCGGGACGAAAGCTCTGACCGCATGCGTCGCCGCCTACATGAGCTCGACGCCGCCCGAGCGCGGCTGACCAGTACAGCAACAGATACAGCATCGCCGTCGGTACAGCGGGGGATCGCGGCGAACGCGACCGCCTTCTGAGCTGGACGTACCGCCCGAGCACGAACGACAGCGGACTTCCCGACTATGACCGGGGTCGAGCGGTCGCAGGTGCACATCCTGTCAGCCCGACAGAGGAACAGCAGGTCAGAGGCGGTCTTGTCCGAGAGGGCTGGGCCGCCTCTTCCGTTGGTACGGCTGGGGCGTGGTTGAGTACGGCGCTCCACCCGGCGCCCGTCCACGACTCGTCACCCGCGTCCGGCCAAGGGTGCCTGGGGACCCGCGAGCGACCGTGCTCACCGGAGCACGGCTCTACCGGGCCATTGCCGCCGTGCCCGACCGGGATCCGGACGCGCCGGCACGGAGCCCGGCGAGGTCGTCGGACACGGAGCACCTGCGAGAGGAACGACATGGCTCAGGACAACGGCGCGGATCGACGTCGACCGACGTTGACCGATGTCGCGGCGCTGGCTGGCGTGGACAGCAGCCTGGTGTCGCGGGTGCTCCGGGGCGATCCCAAGGGGTTCGCGTCGGCCGACACGCGAGCCCGGATCATGCAGGCCGCCGAGACACTCGGTTACCGGGCGAACGTGGCTGCCCGCGGACTGCGCAACTCCCGGACGATGACCCTGGGGCTGGTCCTGCCCGGTTTCTCCAGCCCCGTCTACAGCGCGATCGCACACGGGGTGGAGGAGCGAGCACGCGCGAGCGGCTATGGCCTCGTCCTCAGCACCCATGCCGTCGGTGATCCGCACGAGACGATCACCGACATGCTGATGCAGGGCCGGGTGGACGCGATGCTGGTGGCCTCCGGCCTCATCGAGGACACCTCGCTCCGGCAGCTCGTCGATCGGCATCCTGGTTCGGTCGTGCTGGTCAACCGGCAGGTCCGCGGCATCGCGGCCAGCGTCGTGGTTCGGGACGGCGACGCCGCCGCCCTGGCGGTGGAGCACCTGTCCGGCCTGGGCCACCGCTCGATCTGTGGGGTCTTCGGCCTGCGGACCGTCGACACGATGGTCCGGCGGCGCAACGGCTTCGTGCGTGCCTGCAAGCGGCTGGGCGTCGACGCGACGATCGTGGAGATGCCCGACCGCGACCACGTCGCCGGCTACGAGGCGGCGCAGCGGGCGCTGCAGACGACCAACCCACCCACCGCTCTGCTGGCGGGAACGTTCCCGATGGGCGTCGGCGTCCTGGCCGGGGCACGGGACCTGGGGGTCGCCGTCCCGGAGCAGGTGTCGGTCCTCGCCCTGCACAACGACCAGCTGGCCGACTACCTGTCACCCCGCCTGTCGACCCTCTCGCTGCCCACGAGGCGGCTCGGGGCCGAGGCCGCCGAACTGGCTCTGTCCCTGATCGAGGGGGGCACGCCACGCCGGGTGGTTGTTCCCGACGCCCCGGAGCTGGTGCTCCGCAGCTCGACGGCCACGGCGCCGTGACCCGGCCGGTGCCGCCTTCCAACGCTTGATATCAAACGATTGACGCCCGTGCGACCTGGATCTAGCTTTCCCGCCGACCCCCCCAACGGCAGAGGACAGTGACGATGAGGTTGCTGCAGGACAGCACGGAAGCGTTCGGTACCGCCGTCCCCTCCGGGGACGTTGATCAGACCGCCCGGCGAACGCGGCCGGCGGCCAGTGCGGTCGGTGCCGCGACGGCGGGGCACGAGGATCACCAGCCTGGAGCACCGCAACCGCAGTGATCCGCACCGCTTGACCGCGGTCGTCGCGCTCGCGCTGTCACCCGGTTCCCGCGCCGATGACCGGCCCGGTCCGAGCTGATCAGGGAGCGACCACCCGGCGGCTGTGCAGTGCGGACCGGCCCGTTCCCGTCCGGCAGATGGTCACACCGGACGTCGGCGTCGGCGAGCCAGGTCCAGTACAGGACGACGAGGTCACCACGTGGCGGCGCCACGGTCCCGTCGCCCAGATCTCTCCTCCGCGAAGCAACCCGGGGCCCCGTCGCGGCACGGACATGCCCGCCTGCAGGTCACATCACATCGGCGTGAGACCGCGCCCTCAGGACAGGACACCCAGAATGGCAGCCACCCCGCAGGACGACCGGATGACACGACCCCAGCTCATGGGCTGGTTCAGTGCCTTCACCGGCTGGCTCTTCGACTACTACGAGATCGCGTTGCTGACGTTCCTCGTCGTGCCGATCACGCAGACCTTCGGCCTCACCTCCAGCCAGACGGCCCATTTCATCTCGGTGCAGTTGCTCGGGATCGCACTCGGGGGGGTGATCTTCGGCTTCCTGGGTGACCGGTACGGCCGGCAGAAGATTCTGGTGGTGACCATCGCCATGTACGGCGTCTTCACCCTGGCCAGAGCATTCGCGCCGAACTACACCACGCTGATGCTGTTGACGGTGCTTGCCGCGGTCGGGCTCGGCGGCGAGTACGGGGTGGGCCAGGCGCTCGTCTCCGAATTGGTGCCCGCCTCCCGGCGTGGCTGGTGGAGCGCGATGCTCTACAACGGGGGCATGGTCGGCCTTGCGCTGGCCGCCGTCGTGGGCGGCTACCTGCTCCCGGCGGTCGGCTGGCGGTGGGTGTTCGCGATCTCCTGTGCGCCGATCCTGCTCGCGTTCATCGTCCGGAAGACGGCGCCGGAGTCGGAGGTCTGGGAGGCCGCGCTGGACGCCGAACGCAAGCAGTTGGGCCGTCCCGGAACGGACTGGTCCCTGTTCGCCAAGCGGTCGTTCCTCGTCGCACTGCTGCTGTGCACCGTCTCGGCCGCCATCGAGTTCTTCGCCTACTACGGGGTCTCCGCGTTCCTCCCGACGTACCTGATCGAGAAGCAGGGGCTCTCATTCGGTCACGCCGCCTGGTGGATCATGGTCGAGGCGCTGGCCATCTTCATCGGCGTGATGATCGGCGGCTACACGGCCGACCGGTGGGGGCGGCGCGTGACCTGGACGTACCTGTCCCTCGTGGCGACGGTCGGCGGTGTCGTCCTCGCCTACTTCTGGAACTCTGCGGCGCAGACCCTCTGGATCCTGGTGCCCTTCTTCGTCTTCTACCTCGGCACCGGCGTGGTCGGCGTGTTCGGCAGCCTCTTCAGCGAGCAGTTCCCCACCCGGACCCGGTCCGTGGGCGTGTCCACCTCGCTGCAGGTGGGGCGGGGTCTGTCGTACTTCCCACCACTGATCGCGGCGGCCGTCTACCCCGTGCACGGGTACCAGCCGCTCATCTACGGGGGCGCCGTCCTCTACCTGCTCCTCGCGGCGATCGTGTGGCTGTTCAAGGACGGGTCCGGCGAGCCCATCACGGCCGTCGTCCCGGACCCGGTGGAGCTCGGAACGGCTCCGGCAGCCACCCAGCCGTCGGCCTCCGATCCGTCGTCCGGACAGGTCGTGCGGTGAGGGCCGGCAGCGGGTCGTCGCGGTGGCCGGCGATCGCCCGGAGCACGGGCATCGGATCAACGGGCCGGCCGGGACCGTCGGTCACCGGAACGGGCAAGTCGAGAGGAGAGGGACACAGTGCCAGCCGAGTGGGATGAGTTCTACCGCGGCGTCGTCGCGGAACCGAGTCTGGTGGAGGTCGACGAGGGCGTCTTCGCCTACATCCACCACGACGGCAGCTGGGGTCTGAACAACTCGGGGTTCGTGTTCTCGTCCGATCAGCTCGCGGTGGTCGACTCCGCGCTGACCGAGGGGCGTGCCCGGGCCTTCCGGGACGCGATCGAGACCACCGCGGGCCTCCAGCCGCAGCTCCTGATCAACACCCACCACCACTCCGACCACACCTTCGGCAACAGCGTGTTCGCCGATGCCTGCATCGTCGGGCACCGGCTGTGCCGCGACGCCGTCCTCCGTCAGGGGCTGGGGCCCACCGGACAGGACCCCGTGGTGCCCTGGGGCGACATCCGGGTCACGCCCCCGCAGCTGCTGTTCGACCGGGAACTCGACGTCCACGTCGGCGACGATCTGCTCCAGCTGATCTACGTGGGGCCGGCGCACACGGACAACGACGTGGTCGTTTGGCTGCCCGAGAAGCAAGTGCTGTTCGCCGGCGACGTCCTGTTCAACCACGCCACACCCATCACCCATGCCGGCTCGACGGTCGGATCGGTCGCCGCACTGGAGGCGATGAAGGCGCTCGGACCGCGCACCATCGTGCCCGGGCACGGTGCGGTGTGCGGGCCCGACGTCATCGACGACTGGCTCCGGTACTTCCGCTTCGTCTCCGACGTGGCCGCCCGCGGCGCCGAGGCCGGCCTGTCGCCGCTGGAGGTGGCCCGGGAGCAGGACCTGGGCGAGTTCGCGGGCTGGCAGCACCCGGAACGCCTGGTGCTCAACCTGCACCGCGCGTACGCCGAGCTCCCGGGAAGCGGGGGTGGGGTCGTCGACGAGCCCGGCGCCTTCGCCGACATGCTGCGGCTCAACCCCTCGTCGTACGGCCACCGGATCATCGAGGACAGGGAGCGGTACGTCGAACCGCAGCCGTCCCAGCGGGCCGGCGACTGATGTCCCGGGTGAGCCGACCGCCCACGTCCGACGGAACTCGACGAAGAGAACCTGCCGTGCCCCATGTCGACGAGGCGTTCGACAGCGAGACCGACGTGCTGGTCATCGGCTACGGCTTCGCCGGGGGTGCGACGGCGGTCACGGAACCGCCGTACTACGCCATCCGGCGTGCACCGGTCGCACCGAACACTCAGGGGGGAGCGCGGCGGGATGCGCGCGCCCGGGTGCTGGACACCGGTGGAGCACCGATCCCCGGCCTGCACTCGGCTGGTGAGCCCGGTCCCATGTGGGGGACACCTCTGCCCGGGCGGGGGAAACATCTCCGAGGCCCTCGTCTTCGGCTGCCTCGCCGGCCGAGGAGCCGCCAGGGGCGGCCCGGAGGGGGACCAGACCGGCGCGGCGGTGGCGGGACCGACGAGTGGTGGTGGCGCGGTCCGACCCTGATCCCGGTCGTCGCAGCGCCCCCCGCGCTGCCGTCGGCTCCCGCGGCCGGCACCGTCCGACGACCCGTCGTCCGCCGCCCACGCGACGGCTGACGCCCGCCGGGTCTGCCTCGCACCGGGGCGCGCCCGCCGGTCCGTTCCCACCACGACAGCTGGAGGAAGTCCCCATGAGTACGCC
>JAOPVN010000267.1 GCA_025966175.1 Modestobacter sp.
TGGAGCGGATGTTCGTGCGCAGCGGCGTCCACCTGGTGAAGTTCTGGTTCTCGGTGACCCGCGGCGAGCAGCGCAGTCGGTTCATCGTGCGGCAGATCGACCCGGTGCGGCAGTGGAAGCTCTCCCCCACCGACCTCGCCTCCCTCGACAAGTGGGACTCCTACACCGAGGCGAAGGAGGCGATGTTCCTGCACACCGACACCCAGCACGCCCCGTGGACGGTGATCAAGAGCAACGACAAGAAGCGCGCCCGACTGGAGGCGATCCGGCACGTGCTGGCCCGCTTCGACTACACCGACAAGGACGACGAGGCGGTCGGCACACCCGACCGGCTGATCGTGGGCTCGGCCGCCGACGTGCTCGAGGAGGAGGCCGGCGCGCCGGTCATGCCCCGCCCCGGCGACACCCTGCCCCTCGAAGTCAGCTGACCGGGCGCTCGGTACCGAGAGCACAGCACAGCGCCCGCCCCGAACGGCCGGGGGCGGGCGCTGGCTGACCTGCAGCCGGAGCAGCTGTCGAGCTGCTCCTTGCGGACCGTGTCCGAGACCTGCTGCGGGTCGGTCGCCGTCTGACACAGGAGCTGCCCGCCGGAAGAGATCCGGAAACGCCCGGTTCATGATCTACCTGACCCTGCGTCACCCCCCAGCTGCCGCCTGCGACGGATCAGCGGCGGAACGTCGCAGGTCAGCGCGCCGGGGCCGCCGATACGGGCCGCGCACCCTCGGCCCCGACACGCCGGAGTTCGTCCGAGCCGGGCAGAAGCCGGGCGTGTCGCGGCCCGGGAGGAGCCCCGGTCGACCTGAGCATGGAGACGTGCCTCCTCGTTCGCCGTACGACAACCTGGTCCACCCGCGCACCCAGAAGAAGCCGACCCCACAGGTCGAGGCCCTGAAGGATGTCGTCGTCGAGGACCCCAGCAGTGGGTTCGTCGGGGCGGTGGTCCGGTGCGAGAAGGACGTCGTCCACCTGGAGGACCGGTTCGGGAAGGTGCGCGCCTACCCGCTGGGGCCCGGCTTCTGGGTCGACGGCCGGCCGGTCGTGCTGGTCCGCCCGAAGCAGAACGCGCCGTCCGGCCCGCAGCGCAGCGCCTCCGGGTCGACCTACGTCGTCGGCGCCCGCGCGCGGGTGGCCCGCGAGGGCCGGATCTACGTCGAGGGCAAGCACGACGCCGAGCTGGTCGAGAAGGTCTGGGGCCACGACCTGCGGATCGAGGGCGTCGTCGTCGAGCCGCTACATGGCGTCGACGACCTGCCGGGGATCGTGCGCGACTTCAAGCCCTCGGCGGGACGCCGCCTCGGCGTGCTGGTCGACCACCTGGTGACCGGCTCCAAGGAGACCCGGATCGCCGCTGAAGTCATGCGGACGGGGGCCGCCGGCGCGCACGCACTGGTCGTCGGCCACCCCTTCATCGACATCTGGCAGGCGGTCAAGCCATCGGTGGTCGGGATCAAGGCGTGGCCGACCGTGCCCAAGAGCGAGCCGTGGAAGGAGGGCGTCTGCACCCGGCTGGGCTGGGAGGACGACACCGGCTACGTCTGGGCGCAGCGGATCCTGGCGCGGGTGAAGACCTGGACCGACCTGGAGCCGACGCTCATCGGCCGGGTCGAGGAGCTCATCGACTTCGTCACGGAAACACCGTGACCCCCTGATTGCACGGGTTCGGTCCGCATTGCACGTGCTGCAGCACGTGCAATGCGGCCAAAGAGCGTGCACTGCGGGCCCTGAACACGGCGGCGGCCGCCGGCCGCGTCCAGAGGCTCACCCCGAGCCTGCGAGGGGTGAGGAGGACGGGTCCTTCTTCAGCCGGGGATGTAGTTGAACGTGTCCGGATCGGGGCCGGTGCGCTCGTCGCGGTTCAGCGCGGTGATCTCGCGCATGTCGTCCGCGCTGAGCTCGAAGTCGAAGATGGCGAAGTTCTCCTCGACCCGACTGCGGGTCACCGACTTCGGGAAGACGATGTCGCCGCGCTGCACGTGCCAGCGGAGGGTGACCTGGGACGGCGTCCTGCCGTGCCGCTCTGCCACCCGCAGGATCGTCGGGTCGTCGAGCACCTTGCCCTGGGCGATCGGCGACCAGGCCTCGGTGGCGATCTCGTGCTCGGCGTCGAAGGCCCGCAGGTCGTCCTGGGTCAGGTAGGGGTGGATCTCGATCTGGTTCACCGCCGGGCGCACCTCGGTCTCGCCGAAGAGCCGGCGCAGGTGGTGCTCCTTGAAGTTGGAGACGCCGATCGCCTTCGCCCGGCCCGAGCGGTAGATCTCCTCCATCGCCTTCCAGGTCTCGACGTAGTCGACGTCGATGCCCGGCAGCGGCCAGTGGATGAGGAACAGGTCCAGGTGGTCGAAGCCGAGGTCGGCCAGGCTCTGGTCGAACGCCTTCAGCGCGTCGTCGTGGGCGTGGAAGCCGTTGTTCAGCTTGGAGGTCACGAAGACCTCCTCGCGGGCGAGGCCGGAGGCGCGCAGGGCCTCGCCGACGCCCTTCTCGTTGCCGTACATCTCGGCGGTGTCGATGTGCCGGTAGCCGACCTCGAGCGCGGCGAGCACCGCGTCCTTGGTGTCCTCCGGCGGCACCTGGTAGACGCCGAACCCGAGCTGCGGGATCTCGATGCCGTTGTTCAGGGTGAGGGTGGGCACGGTGGCCATGCGGGGCTCTCCAGGGGTCGGACGGATGGGCAGGCGGCGCGCGACGCGATGGCGCGCGGCCGGCCTGCCCCGTCGCCTACCCCGACCGGCCACGACCTACCCGCGAGGGATCTCACCGCGGAGGAGGGAATGGGCGCTACAGCTGCGCGGCGACCAGCGGCTCGAGGGTCAGCTCCGGGTTGCGCTGCTGCAGCGACCGCAGGTCCCACTTGTCCATGAACAGGGCCAGCAGTTCGCCGTCCTCGCGCTGCAGCACCTCCACCCCGCGGGCCGCGGCGACCGTGGGGGCCGACGCGGCGTCGGTGCGGACGGCGATCGTGTACGACAGCCGGTCCAGCTCCACCGGGGCGCCGAACTCCTGCTCCATCCGGTGCGTGGCCACCTCGAACTGCATGGGCCCGACGACGGCGAGCACCGGCGCCTGGTCCCCGCGGCGGTCCGAGCGCAGCACCTGGGCGACCCCCTCGGAGTTCAGCTGGGAGATGCCGCGGCGGAACTGCTTGAACTTGGCGGTGTCCTTGCCCCGCATCACCGCGAAGTACTCGGGGGCGAAGGTGGTCAGCGGCGGGTAGGTCACCTTGGCGTCGGCATAGAGGGTGTCCCCAACGTGCAGCGCGTTGGCGTTGACCAGGCCGACGACGTCCCCCGGGTAGGCGACGTCGACGCTCTCCCGGTCGCGGCCGAAGACGTGCTGGGCGTACTTGGTGGCGAACGGGCGCCCGGTGGTCGCGTGGGTGACGACCATGCCGCGCTCGAAGACACCGGAGGCGATCCGGATGTAGGCCAGCCGGTCGCGGTGCGCGGCGTCCATGCCCGACTGCACCTTGAACACGAAGGCGCTGAACGGGTCGTCGAGCTTCCGCACGGCACCGTCGGCGTCGGGCCGGCCGGCCGGCGCGGGGGCCAGGTCGACCAGGATGTCCAGCAGCGCACCGACGCCGAAGTTGGAGACCGCCGAGGCGAAGATGACCGGGGTGGTCTCCCCGGCCAGGAAGCGCTCCTGGTCGTGGTCGGCCTCGGTGGCGTCGAGGAGTTCGGTCTCCTCCACCGCCCGGGTCCAGTCGACGCCCTCGCGGGCCTCGGCCGCCGCGGCGGGAAGCACCTCCTCGGGGGCGATGGTCGCCCCGCCGGCGGTGCGGGTGAACCGGTGGTAGCTGCCGTCGCGGCGGTCCAGCACGCCGCGGAAGTCACCGGAGATGCCGACCGGCCAGGTCAGCGGCGTGGGCACCAGACCGGTGCGCTCGCTGACCTCGTCCATCAGCTCCAGGGCGTCCTTGCCCGGGCGGTCCCACTTGTTGACCACGGTGATCACCGGGATGCCGCGGTGCCGGCAGACGGCGAACAGCTTCATGGTCTGCGCCTCGAGGCCCTTGGCGGCGTCGATCAGCATCACCGCGGCGTCGACGGCGGTGAGCACCCGGTAGGTGTCCTCGGAGAAGTCGGCGTGCCCCGGGGTGTCCAGCAGGTTCACCACGGCGTCGCGGTACTCGAACTGCAGAGCCGCCGAGGTGATGGAGATGCCGCGGGCCTTCTCCATGTCCATCCAGTCCGAGACCGTGCCGCGCCGGCCGGCCTTGCCGTGCACCGCGCCGGCCTGGCCGATCACCCGCGCGTGCAGCGCGAGGGCCTCGGTGAGGGTGGACTTGCCTGCGTCGGGGTGGCTGATGACGGCGAAGGTCC
>JAOPVN010000280.1 GCA_025966175.1 Modestobacter sp.
GCCGGCGTCAGCCTGCCGCACGCCAGCCGCGTCCAGGCGACCATGGGCACCGCGGTCTCCCGGGGTGAGCTGCAGCCCGGCGACCTCGTCTTCTTCTACAGCCCGGTCAGCCACGTGGGCATCTACATCGGCAACGGCCAGATGGTGCACGCCCCCACGTTCGGCAGCCCGGTGCTGGTCACCAGCGTCGACATGTCCGGTTACGTCGGGGCCCGGCGCCTCGTCGGCTGACGCCACGGGCTGACGGGGACGGCCGGGGCCGTCAGGCCGAGTGCGGCAGGGCTCGGCGCCGCGCCACAGCCGGCCTGCCTAAGCTCGCCCGCGTGCCCTCGGAGACCGTCCTGAGCCCGCGCTGGTGAGCACGGCGGAGCTGCCGGCGCCGGACCGGGCGCGGGCCCGTCGCCTCGCGCTGCTGGTGGCCGTGGTGCTCGGTGTCGCCCTGGCGGTCGTCATCGCCGTGGTCACCCCGTGGCACCTGCTGCCCACCCCGCCCGGCGGCCGCACGCCGGCCGACCCGGCCGCCGCCTTCACCCCCGAGCAGATCGCCCGTGCGGAGTCCTTCGCCGCGGCGCTGCGCCCGGCCTCGCTCGCCGCCCTGGTACTGAGCCTGGCGGTCTCCGCCGTCTTCGGGCTCACCCGCGCGGGCGCCGCCACCGCCCGCGCCGTGGCCCGTCCGTTCGGTGGGGGATGGGGCTGGCGAGTGCTGCTCGGCACGATCGTCGTCCTGGTCGCCGGCCGGCTGGTCACCCTGCCGCTGGCCGCCTACGGCGAGGTGATCCGGCACCGCTACGGGCTGTCCACCCGCGGTTGGGGGCTCTGGGCCCGCGACGTCGCCACCGCCACCGGCATCAGCGCCGGCCTCACCGCGCTGGCCCTGCTGGTCCTCGTCGCGCTGGCGCGCCGGGCTCCCCGCAGCTGGTGGGCGTGGGCGGGTGCGGGAGCCGCCGTCCTGGTCGTGGCCGGCTCCTTCCTCTACCCGCTGCTCATCGAGCCGGCCTTCAACCGCTTCGACTCGATGCCGGCCAGCCCGCTGCGCACCGAGCTGTTCGCGCTGGCCGAGCGCAGCGGCACCCCGGTGCAGGACGTCCTCGTGGCCGATGCCAGCCGGCGGACCACCGCGCTGAACGCCTACGTCTCGGGATTCGGGTCGACCCGGCGGATCGTCGTCTACGACACGGTCCTCGACCAGCTGCCCGACGCCGAGATCGAGTCGATCGCCGCCCACGAGCTCGGCCACGTGGCCAACGACGACGTCCTCACCGGCACGCTGATCGGTGCTCTCGGCGCCGGCGCCGGAGTGGCGTTCCTGGGCTGGCTGCTGGGCGCCACCCCGCTGCTGCGCCGGGCCGGTGCCGCCGGGCCCGGGGACGGTCAGGTGGTGGGCCTGCTGCTGTTCCTGCTGGCGGTCGGCACGCTGGTCTCCACGCCGGTGCAGAACCTCGTCTCCCGGCACCTCGAGGCGCGCGCCGACCTGCACGCCCTCGACCTCACGCAGGACCCGGACTCGTTCGTCGCGGTCCAGCGGGAGCTGGGGGTCGCCAACCTCTCCGACCCCGATCCGCCGGCGGTCTGGCAGTGGTTCTTCGGTTCGCACCCCACCGTGCCGCAGCGGATCGCCTTCGCCGAGGACTGGGTCCGGGTGCACGGCCGGTGAGCCGCACCCTCGTCGTCACCAACGACTTCCCGCCGCGGCAGGGTGGGATCCAGACGTTCGTCGCCGCGCTGCTGGCCACCCGCCCGCCGGAGTCCGTGGTGGTGCTCGCGTCGGACCACCCCGGGTCGGCCGAGCACGACGCCGCGCTGCCCTACGAGGTGGTCCGGGCACCGACCGGGATGCTGCTGCCCACGCCCGGCGCTGCGCGGACCGCGGCCGTGCTGGCCCGCGAGCACGGCTGCCGGACGGCGTTCTTCGGCGCCGCCGCGCCGCTGGGGCTGCTCGCGCCGGCGTTGCGGCGGGCCGGGGTGGAGCGGCTGGTGGGCGCCACCCACGGGCACGAGACCGGCTGGGTCGCGCTGCCCGCCGCGCGGCAGGCCATGCGGCGGATCGCTGCCGGGCTGGACGTGGTGACCTATATCAGCGAGTACACCCACAGCCGGCTGGCACCGGCGCTGGGTGACCGCACCGAGCTGGTGCAGCTGTCCCCGGGGGTCGACGCCGACCGGTTCACCCCCGACGCCGACGGCACCGCGGTGCGCGAGCGCCACGGCCTCGGCGACGCCCCGGTGGTGGTCTGCGTGTCCCGGCTCGTGCCGCGCAAGGGCCAGGACACCCTGGTCGAGGGCTGGTCGCAGGTGCTGGCCCGGCACCCGCGGGCCCGGCTGCTGCTGGTCGGCGGCGGCCCGATGGAGGCGACGCTGCGCCGGATGATCGCCGCACGCGGACTGGAGGGCTCCGTCGTCCTCGCCGGCGGCGTGCCGGTCGAGCAGCTGCCGGCCCACTACGCGGCCGGGGACGTCTTCGCGATGCCCTGCCGCACCCGGCGGCGCGGGCTGGACGTCGAGGGCCTGGGCATGGTCTTCCTGGAGGCCGCCGCCTGCGGCCGCCCGGTCGTCGCCGGCACCTCCGGGGGTGCGCCCGAGACGGTCCGCGAGGGGGTCACCGGGCACGTGGTGGACCCATACTCGCCGTCCGCCGTCGCCGGGGTGCTCGCCGACCTGCTCGACAACCCGGCCCGGGCCCGGGCGATGGGCGCGGCCGGGCGGGCCTGGGTGGAGCAGCGCTGGTCGTGGACGACGATCGCCCACACCTTCGCGGACCTGCTTGAAGGCTGACGGCCCCGCTGCAGGGCCCGTCCCGAGCCTGCGAGGGGTGGGGGGCAGCGGAGCCCTTTCTCAGGGCGCGTAGAGGGACTCCACCTCGTCGCCGAACTCCTTCATGACCACGGCCCGCTTGAGCTTCAGGCTCGGGGTGAGGGTGCCGTTGTCCTCGGTGAAGTCGTTCCCCAGCACCCGGAACTTCTTGAT
>JAOPVN010000161.1 GCA_025966175.1 Modestobacter sp.
GCCATGTAGAAGATGAACATCGTCCGGTCGAGGTTCACGAACCAGGTCAGCCAGCCCGCGGCGATGCCGACGGCCACGGTCAGCGCCGCCGGGTCGCGCCGGGCGATGATCCGCCAGAGCAGCCACAGCATCGCCGGGATGAACGCGAACCAGAGCGTCGGCGTCCCGACCATGAGGATGTAGCGGACCACCTGGCCGCCGTCGGGGTCGGTGAGCCCCTGCGGGTTCCACAACAGGATCGGCCGCCCGTCGACCAGCCACGACCACGGCCCGGACTCCCACGGGTGCGGGGTGGACAGTCCGTTGTGGAACGCCAGCCACTGACCGTGCATGTGCCACAGCGAGCGCAGCGCACCGGGGATCCACGGGAAGGCGGTGTCCGGGTGCAGGTCGGCCCAGTGCCGGCCCTGGGAGTTCTCCCCGCGGAACCAGCCGGTGAAGGTCGCCAGGTAGGTCAGCACCGGGACGACGCCGAGTGCCCAGGCCGCACCCGGCAGCCCGCGCCGCAGCGCCACCCAGGTCGGGCGCCGGACACCGGCCTCCCGCCAGGCCGACCGGTCCCAGCACAGCGACAGCAACGCGAAGAAGGCCAGGAAGTAGATGCCGCTCCACTTCACCGCGCAGGCCGAGCCGAACAGCACGCCTGCCGCGATCCGCCAGCCGCGCGGGCCGAGCCGGAAGCCGGTGCCGGTCATCCGGTCGGCGCCGTCCCTGATCCGCTGCCGTATCCGGTCCCGGTCGACCACCAGGCAGGCGACCGCGCTGACCACGAACATCTGCAGGAAGACGTCGAGCAGCCCGATCCGGCCGAGGCTGAAGGAGAAGCCGTCCAGCGCGAGCAGCAGGCCGGCGACCAGGCCGAGCAGGGTGGAGCCGGTCAGCCGCCGGGCCAGCCGGGTGAGGACGACGACGGCGATGGTGCTCGCCACCGCGCTCGGCAGCCGCCAGCCCAGCGAGCCGTAACCGAACAACTGCTCGCCGACCGCGATCAGCAGCTTGCCCAGCGGCGGGTGGACGATGAACGTGTAGCCGCGGTTGTACTCGTACCCGAGCTCCAGGATCTCCTTGGCCTCGGGCGGGTAGTACGCCTCGTCGAAGACCAGGTCGGCCGGGTAGCTGATGTCCCACAGCCGGGTGACCAGGGTGGCGACGCCCAGCACCGCGGCGAGGACGGCGGCCAGCAGCCGGTCGTTCGGCAGGGACGGCGTGCGGTCGCGGCGCGGGCGGGGGAGCCCCGGCAGCCGGCGGCGCACCGGGTCCTCGGGAGCCGACTCCGTCCGCTCGGGGGTCAGCACCGCCATGGGCGCCAGGGTAGTCAAAGGACCCGCCTGCCCCCCGGCACTCGCAGGCTCGCGCCGGGCCCCTGCAGGCGGGCCGGGAGGACCGGCCGTGACAGGCTCGACCGCATGACCGGACGACTCGTGCTCGGCGGTGCGCCGCTCGGGCAGCCCGGTGACGTCGGGCCCCGGTTGCGCGAGGTGCTGGCCACCGCCGAGGTGCTCGCCGTGGAGGACACCCGCCGGCTCCACCGGCTGGCCGCCGACCTCGAGGTGACGTTCACCGGCCGGCTGGTCAGCTTCTACGAGTCGGTGGAACAGGCCCGGCTGCCCGGGCTGGTCGCCGCGATGCTGGACGGCGCGACGGTGCTGCTGCTCACCGACGCCGGGATGCCGTCGGTCTCCGATCCCGGGTACACGCTGGTGCGGGCCGCGATCGATGCGGGCATCGAGGTCACCTCGGTGCCCGGGCCCTCCGCCGTCGTCACCGCGCTCGCCGTCTCGGGCCTGCCCTGCGACCGGTTCTGCTTCGAGGGCTTCCTGCCGCGCAAGGGCGGTGAGCGCCGGGCCGCCCTCGCCGCGCTGGCCGCCGAGCCCCGCACGATGGTGTTCTACGAGTCCCCGCACCGGCTGGCCGAGGCGCTCGTCGACGCGGCGGCGGCCTTCGGTGCCGACCGGTCCGCCGCCGTCTGCCGGGAGCTGACCAAGACCCACGAGGAGATCCGCCGCGGGCCGCTGGCGGAGCTGGCCGAGTGGGCCGCCGAGGGGGTGCGCGGGGAGATCACCCTCGTGGTGGCGGGGGCGGTGGCCGGCCCGGTGTCGATGTCCGCGGCGGAGCTGGCCGCCGAGGTGGCCGCCGAGGAGGCCGCCGGGGCCGACCGCAAGGAGGCCATCCGCACCGTCGTCGGCCGCACCGGGGTGCCGCGCCGGGTGGTCTACGACGCCGTCGTCGCCGCAAAGGCCCCCTGACCCGTTCGCCGTTGTGCGCTCACCGTCGTTCTCCCGCGCGCAGACCGACGATGACCGCACAACGCTGGTCAGCAGGCGAGCTCGGACCCGACCCGGGCGAGGAGTTGGGCCGGCCGCCGCAGGTCGGCCGCCGTCACGAACACCACCCGCCAGCCGGCCGCGGTGAGCCGGTTGAGCCGTGCGCGGTCCGCGGCGAACTGTCCCGGCTCGGCGTGCCAGAGCCCGTCGTACTCCAGTGCCACCCGTTGCGTCGGCCATGCGAAGTCCACCCTGGCCACGAACCGGGCGCGGTCGTACACGCGGAACTGTGGGACAGGAGCTGGGAGGCCGCTCCGGCCGATCAGCAACCGCAGTCTCGTCTCCTGTGGGGACTCGGCCGTGCCGTCGGCGAGCGCGCAGGCTCGGCGGGCTCTGCGGCAGCCCGGGCGCAGTGCAGCGGCGGCCAGCCGGCGGACAACGGCAAGGTCGGCGCCGCCCGTGACGACCAGCTGGTCGACCGCGACCACGGCCTCGTCGAGGTCACGACCTCCTGCCAGCTCGACCGCCGCCGCCTCCGGGCTGGTCACCCGGACGTCGCGCCACCGGAGGACGTGGCGTTCCTCCAGATCGGCGCGGCGCATGCGGATGCCGGCGACCCGGACCGGGTGGGAGCCGGGAGGAGACGTCAGCTCGACGTCGTCCTCCGGACCGGCCAGCGGCACACCCCACAGGACCGCAGCGCTGCGGCCGGTCACGACGGCACCGGGGTACAGCAGGCGAGTTGCTGCCCGGGCCCGCAGCTCGTGGGTGACGTCCACGTCCACGTGCACGTCCGGGAACAGGCGTCGCCAGCACCGGCCGCGGAGCTGTCGAGGAGTGAGCAGTCCGTCGCGGACCGCCTGGGAGCCGCGGAACGGTCCGCTGCGGACCTCGGGTGGGACGACGAGCACCGGGTCACGGTGCCGCACGGAGCGGGCCGGCAGGCTGCGTCGTCCACAGGCCTCACCATTGTGCGTGGATCGTCGTTCCCGAGTTCAGGAAGCGACGATCCGCGCACAACGGCGAGGGGTCAGAGCCAGCCGCTGTGCTTGAACCCGCGGTACAGCGACACGCAGGCCACCACCATCAGCAGGAGCACGGCCGGATAGCCCCAGCGGGTGTGCAGCTCGGGCATGTGGTCGAAGTTCATCCCGTAGATGCCGGCGATCGCGGTGGGGACGGCGATGATCCCGGCCCACGCCGAGATCTTCCGCATGTCCTCGTTGTCGGCCACCGAGGTGCGGGCCAGCGACGCCTGCAGGATCGAGGACAGTAGCTCGTCGAGCCCGGCGACCTGGTCCCGGATGCGCAGCGCGTGGTCCTGGACGTCCCGGAAGTACGAGCGCATTCCCTCGGGGACCAGGTCGTTGGGCCGGTCGACCAGGGTCGACAGCGGGGTCTCCAGCGGCTGCACCGCCCGGCGCAGCTGCAACAGCTCGCGCTTGAGCTGGTAGATCCGCGGGGTGTCGTCGGTGCGGGCCGGGCTGAACACCGACACCTCCAGCTCCTCCACGTCGTCCTCGACGGCCTCGGCCACGGCGACGAAGTCGTCGACGACGTGGTCCGCGATCGCGTAGAGGACGGCGGCCGGGCCGTGGCA
>JAOPVN010000350.1 GCA_025966175.1 Modestobacter sp.
ACCTTGGGGTGCGGCTTCTGGAACGTCTTGGGCCAGACGTTGAGGTAGCGGTAGAGGAAGTGCTCGCCCTCGTAGCGCAGCGGGCCGTCCTCGGTCCAGGCCCGCAGGATGATGTCCAGCCCCTCACGGAACCGCTCCCGGGCCTTCACCGGGTTGATCGCCGCGGCGTTGGACCAGTACTCCATGCCGGTGCCCAGCGGGAAGCCGAACTCCATCCGGCCCCCGGACATCACGTCGAGCATCGCGTACTCCTCGGCGACCCGGCTGGGCCACGAGAGGTTGATCGGCACACCCGAGACCAGGACCTTCATCCGCGTGGTCTGCGAGGCGACCCAGGAGGCACGCACGCTGGTGGACGGCATCATCGAGTAGGTCGTCGCGTGGTGTTCGTTGACCGCGACCGCGTCGAAGCCCAGTTCCTCGGCCAGCACGATCTCGCGCATGTACCGGGCGTACAGGTCGTGTCCGACCTGTGGGTCGAACAGCGAGTTCGGGTAGTCGACCCAGGTCGAGGCGTACTGCGCGTCGTCCTCCGGGATGGCGGTGTAGTGGTGGTGGTTGAACAGGTAGAACTGGATGTCGTCGAAGACGTTCACCTGGTGTCTCCTCCCCATCCCGGGCGGTACTCGGCCGCCAGGGAGGTCGTGTGGACAAGTCCGGGGCGCTGCTCGCCCAGGCCGTGGAGCACGTGACCCATCCGCCGCTGCTTGGTCCGCAGGTAGGCGATGTCGTCCGGCGTCGGGCGCGACTCGAGCGGCACGCGCTCCACCACGTCCACGCCGTGGGTGCGCAGACCGTGGACCTTCGCCGGGTTGTTCGTGAGGAGTCGGACGCGGGTGACGCCCAGGGCCCGGAGGATCTCCGCGCCCACGCCGTAGTCGCGGGCGTCGATCGGCAGGCCCAGGTCGAGGTTCGCGTCGACGGTGTCCCGACCGCCGTCCTGCAGGCCGTAGGCCCGGATCTTCGCGCCTAGACCGATGCCCCGCCCCTCGTGTCTGCGCAGGTACACCAGCACGCCGCGTCCTCGGCCGGCCAGGCGGGCCAGCGACCGGTCCAGCTGCTCCCCGCAGTCACAGCGGGTCGAGCCGAGCACGTCCCCGGTCAGACACTCGCTGTGCAGCCGCACCAGTACGGGCTCGCCACCGAGGACGTCGCCCCGGACCATGGCCAGGTGCTCGGTACCGTCCGCGGCGGAGAAGGCCACCACCCGGAACTCACCGTGCCGGGTCGGCAGCCGGGCAGCCCCCACCCGCGTGAGGCGCGCCGCCGGGACCTCCGACGACCGGTGGCCGATCAAGTCGGCGATGGAGATCAGCGGCAGCTCGTGCTCGGTGGCGAACCGGCGCAGGTCGGCACCGCGGCGCATCCCCGTCTTGTCCGCCGTGACGATCTCGCTGAGCACGGCGGCCGGCGGGCGACCGGCCAGGCGCGCCAGGTCCACGGCGGCCTCGGTGTGGCCGGCCCGCGCGAGCACGCCGCCGACCCGGGCCCGCAGCGGGAACACGTGACCGGGTGAGGAGAAGTCGTCCGGTCCGAGGGTCGGGTCGGCGAGCCCCCGGATGGTCATGGCGCGCTCCGCCGCCGAGATCCCGGTGGTGGTGCCCGCCCGCAGGTCGACCGAGACGGCGAACGCCGTCGCGCGCGGGTCGGTGTTGACCGCCACCATGGGACCGAGCCCCAGGTCGTCGAGACGCCCGCCGTCCACGCCGACGCACAGCAGCCCGGACGTGTGCCGTAGGAAGAAGGCGATCCACTCCGTGGTCACGGCGTCCGCCGCCATGATCAGGTCGCCCTCGTCCTCGCGGTCCTCGTCGTCGCACACCACGACCGGACGCCCGGCTGCGATCGCCTCGAGCGCCGTCACGACGCCCGGGCCGTCGGCTGGTCCTGCCATGCGGTCACTCCCGTCGCGTCGGCAGGGGGAACACGTCGGCTCGGTCACCGCCACGGCGGACCGGCTCAGCGGATCAGGGTGTCGATGAGGTCCGCCCCCAGTCCCACCCGCTCGTAGTGCTCCCGGCACAGCGCGAGGTAGTCGTGGACGTCGAAGAAGCCGTTGCCGTTGCCGTCCTCGTCGAGCCAGACCAACGGCCCCGTCACCACGAAGAAGGCGCGCATCGGCTCGTCGGACTCGTAGGCGACGAGGGTGTGGCCCTCACCGGGGGTCTCGTAGACGAAGGAGCCCTCGGTCGCCGTCCACGGCTGCTCGAGGTAGCCCCAGGTGCCGCTGATCGTGTAGGCGAACACCTCGTGCGGGTGGTAGTGCCGGTTGACCAGCCCGGCGGACTTCGCCCAGAGGACGTCGGCCCAGCGGTTGTCGCGCGGGGAGATCCACAGCGGCCGCGAGCCGACCGTCTCACTCAAGGGGACGTAGTACCGCTCGTCCTCGACCGGGGCGAACTGGTGGAAGACCTCCGGCTGGGCGTCCGGCTTCAGCGGGTTGACGATCGGCTTGAGATCCCGCCAGAACTCCGTGCCGGCCTGCTCGGCCATGGTCGGTCCTCCTCGGTGCGCGACGACACGTCGTCGTGGCGTCCGAGGAGAGTCAAGGTGAACCTGATCAGGAAGTCTTTCCTGCACCGGACAGGTCCTTTGCCTGATCCGGACATCGGGGTCAGCCGCGGCCGCGGTGCCCCGGGACGGTCAGAACAGCCGGGCGGACGGGTCGTCGGTGCCCTTGAGGACGGCGTAGTCGACGGTCACGCAGTCGATGCCCCGGTCGGCGGCGAGCACCCGGGCCTGCGGCTTGATCTCCTGCGCGGCGAACACGCCCTTCACCGGGGCCAGCAGCGGATCGCGGTTGAGCAGCTCCAGGTAGCGGGTCAGCTGCTCGACCCCGTCGATCTCCCCGCGGCGCTTGATCTCCACGGCCACGGTGGTGCCCCCGGCGTCCCGGCACAGCAGGTCGACCGGGCCGATGGCGGTCGGGTACTCGCGGCGGACCAGCGACCACCCGGGGCCGAAGGTCTCCACGTGCAGTGCCAGCAGCCGCTGCAGCTCGGCCTCGACGCCGTCCTTCTGCAGGCCCGGGTCGACGCCCAGCTCGTGCCGGTGGTCGTGCTCGACCGACTCGATGGTGATGATCAGCTGCTCACCGGCCTTGTTGGTGACCGTCCAGGTGCCGGAGCCGTCGACCAGCTCCTCCTTGAGCGAGCACGGCGGGCTCATCCAGTTCAGCGGCTTGTAGGCCCGGTCGTCGGCGTGGATGGACACCGAGCCGTCGGCCTTGACCAGCAGCAGCCGGGTGGCGAGCGGGAGGTGGGCGGTGAGCCGTCCGATGTAGTCCACGGAGCAGCGGGCAATGACCAGACGCACGGACGGCGACGCTACCGGCTGGGTGGAACCAGGGTGCCCACCGGCGCGTCCTAGGAGCGTGACCCGCATCCACGCCGTCGTCCCGGCGGCCGCTCTCGGCCTCGTCCTGCTGCTGTCGGCCTGCGCGGAGCGCGGCGGCGCCGGAGCCGCTCCCGCGCCGACGGAACCGACCGCCACCGCCGCGCTCCCGGACGACGGCGGGGTGCTGGTGCTCCAGGTGGCCGCCACCGGCGGCTTCGTCACCCCGGAGATGCTGGCCGGCCGGCTGCCGGTGATCAGCGTGTACGCCGACGGCCGGGTGATCAGCGAGGGGCCGGTGGCGACGATCTACCCCGGCTACGCCTGGCCCAACGTCCAGCTGCAGCAGACCGACCGGGCCACGGTGCAGACGCTGGTCGACCACGCCCTGGCCGCCGGCGTCACCGAGACCACCGATCTGGGCCGCCCGGGGATCGCCGACGCGACCTCGACCCGCTTCACCCTGACCACGGCCGCCGGCACCACCGTGCGCGAGGTGTACGCCCTCACCGAGGGGGCCGGGAGCCCGAGCGGGTTCACCGACGAGCAGCGGGCCGCCCGCGCCCGGCTGACCGGCCTGCTCACCGAGCTGACCGACCTGCCGGTCTCCCTCGACGCCGAGGGCGAGGCGCCGGCGGCCTACGAGCCGACGGCGGTGGCCGCGCTCGTCCGACCGTGGACCGTGCCCGAGGGCGACGCCTCGCTGGGCGGGCAGCCGGAGCTGCCCTGGCCGGGCCCGGCGCTGCCCGGGGAGCCGGTGGCGCCCCAAGTGACCTGCGTGGTGGCCACCGGCGACCAGGCGGCGGCGGTCGCGGACGCCGCCCGTGGGGCGAACCAGCTGACCCCGTGGAGCACCGCCGACGGCGCGCGCTGGTCGATCAGCTTCCGGCCGCTGCTGCCGCACGAGACCGGCTGCGCCGACCTGACGCGATGAGGCTCCCCGGGCCAGTGGCCCGGGGAGCCTCATCGGTGCGCTGGGATCAGGCGTGCTGCGGAACGCGCAGGTCGCCGTCGACCCCGTCCCGGTCGTCACCGGTCGCGGCGACCGGCGCCAGCGGGTCGGCGGTGCGGGTGGCCCGGAAGCGGGCCAGGTCCAGCAGCCCCTCGCGCTTGGCCACGATGGTCGGCACCAGCGCCTGACCGGCCACGTTGGTGGCGGTGCGGCCCATGTCCAGGATCGGGTCGATCGCGAGCAGCAGGCCGACGCCGGCCAGCGGCAGGCCCAGGGTGGACAGCGTCAGCGTCAGCATCACGACCGCACCGGTGACCCCCGCAGTGGCCGCCGAGCCGACCACCGAGACCAGCGCGATGAGCAGGTAGTCGGTGATCGAGAGGTGCACGTCGAAGAACTGGGCCACGAAGATCGCCGCCAGCGCCGGGTAGACCGCGGCACAACCGTCCATCTTCGTGGTCGCGCCCAGCGGCACGGCGAAGGAGGCGTAGCTGCGCGGGACGCCGAGGTCGGTCTCGGTCACCCGCTGGGTCACCGGCAGCGTGCCGATCGAGCTGCGGGAGACGAAGGCCAGCTGGATGGCCGGCCAGGCACCGGCGTAGAAGCGCAGCGGCGACAGGCCGTGCAGCTTGAGCAGCACCGGGTAGACGACCAGCAGCACGATGGCCAGGCCGCCGTACAGCGCGCCGACGAAGACGCCGAGCGAACCCAGCGAGCCCCAGCCGTAGCTGGCCACCGCCTTGCCGATCAGGCCCACTGTGCCGATCGGGGCGAGCAGGATCACCCACCAGAGGACCTTCTGCACGATGGCCAGCACGGAGCGGGTCACCGACAGGAAGGGCTCGGCGGCCTCGCCGACCTTGAGTGCGGCGATGCCGATGGCGACCGAGACGACGATCAGCTGCAGGACGTTGAAGCTCACCCCACCCGAGCCGTCGCCCTCGAGGCCGAGGACGTTCGCCGGCACGAGGCCGGTGAGGAAGTCCCACCAGGAACCAGTGGTCTTCGGTGCCGCGGCGAGGCCGGCGTCGACGGAGCTGTGGTTGCCGGGCTGGGTGAGCAGCCCGAGCCCGATGCCGATCGAGACGGCGATGAGCGAGGTGATCGCGAACCACAGCAGGGTCTGGCCGGCCAGTCGCGCGGCGTTGGACACCTGCTTGAGGTTGGCGATGCTGACGATGATCGCGGTGACGATCAGCGGGACGACGATCGCGCGCAGCAGCCCCACGAAGGTGCTGCCGATGGTGGTGAGGGTGCTGGTCAGCCAGTTGGCGTCGGTGCCGGGGACCAGCACCCCGTCGACGTGGGAGCCGGGGACCGGGCCCATGGCGCGGGCCACGAGGCCGAGGCCGATGCCGACGACCAGGGCGAGGAGGACCTGCACCGCGAAGGGAGTTCTGCGGAGACGAGCGAGCACGAAGGTGCCTTCCAGGGGATGCGTGGAGCGTGGGGACGATCGGGGCGGCCGCGCTCAGCGGTCGGTGGTCACGTGCCCGAGATCGACGACGAGGCGCCGCGTCAGGCCCCACAGGTTCTGCACAGTTGGTCAATGCACCGACCGGCGCCCGGCATCCCGGTTGTGCGGGACTTCACCCGCCGGGAGAGGTCCAGCGGGCGGGGCTGCCGACGAAGCCCTCCCCGCTCAGGGCGAGCGCCCGGCCGAAGGCCTCCCGCCGCTCGGTGAGTCGCCGCTCGGCCTCCGGCCACGGGATCAGCCCGCTGCCCTGGTCGGCCGGGAGCACCCGGTAGCCGGGCGTGGACGGGCGGTCGGCGCACGGACCGGTCACCGCTCGCCGGCCGCCCTCAGTCGGTCCAGACCGGCGGGCGCTTCTCCAGGAACGACGCCATCCCCTCCCGGGCGCCGGGCAGCTGACTGGCCGCGGCCATCACCTCGACGGCGACCCCGTAGGCATCACGCTCGGGGCGGTCCAGCTGGGCGTACATCGTCTGCTTGCCCCAGGCCTTGCTCGCCCGGGAGCCACGGGTCGCCCGGGCCATCAGGTCGTCGACCGCGGCGTCCAGCTCGTCGTCGGGCACCACCCGATTCACCAGGCCCCAGTCCAGCGCCGTGCGGGCGTCGATGACGTCGCCGGTGAGCGCCAGCTCCATCGCCCGCTTGCGACCCACGTTGCGGGCGATCGCGACCATCGGGGTGTGGCAGAACCAGCCGCCCTTGCCGCCGGGGGCGGCGAAGCCGGCCGACTCCGCGGCCACGGCCAGGTCACAGGAGGCCACCAGCTGGCAGCCCGCCGCCGTCGCCAGCGCGTGCACCCGGGCGAGCACCACCTGCGGCACCGACTGGACGGTCTCCATCAGCTCGGTGCACAGCGCGAGAAGGCTGCGCACCTCGGCGACCGGGCGGCCGACCACGTCGGCGAAGTCGTGCCCGGCGCTGAACACCGGTCCCTCCCCCGCCAGCACGATGCCGGTGGCGTCGCTCTCCCCGGCCGCGGTGACGGCGGCGAGCAGCTGGGTCAGGTGCTCCCGGGAGAGCGCATTGCGCCTGCGGCCCCTGGTCATGGTGATGCGCACGGTGTCCCCGTCGCGCACGGTCCGTGGAACGCCGTCGCTGGTCATGGCCTCGCCTCCACTGCGCCATTACCGTGCGGGCACCGGAGCTACCGCGACGGCGCCGTCCCGGCGACTCCACCACGTCGGCGCAGTGGGGGCAACGCCCCACCGCGCACCGACCCGAGCCGCAGGAGCGCGCCATGACGCAGCCCCGATCACCGCACGAGGGACCCGGCTCGCGCAGCGTCGTCCCGTGGCTGGCGCTGGCCGCCTGTCTGGTGGTCGCGGCCGGGTTCGCCGTCTGGCTGCTGTCCATCCGCGATCCGATGGGGTCGACCGAGGCCGCCGGCGCGACGACCACCGCACCCACGACGGCGGACCCGTCGGACCGGGTCGGCGCCCTCGACGCCCCGGTCGCCGGCACGCTCACCGCCGAGGCGCTGCTGACCCCCGCCGACGTCGCCGACGCCGGGCTCACCGTGGGGACCCCCGGAGCGAGCGACGCCCCGGCCTTCCCGGTGCTGTGCGACGCCCCGGACTGGGGCACGCAGTGGAGCGCGCCCGAGCAGGGCGTCGGGCAGGAGTACCCCGGCCAGGGGGCGGTGGTCAGCGAGTACGCAGCCGGCTACGCCGACGCCACCGCGGCCTCGGCCGCGCTCGCCCGGCTGACCGGGGACGCCGTCTCCTGCCCGGACCTGTCCACCGGCGGCTCGGTGCAGTCGACCGGCCCGGCGACGGTCGGCGGCGACGAGTCGGCGATCTTCGTCGTCGACGACGGTGGCCACGACGGCGTCATCGGGGTGACCTGGTCGGTCGTCGTCCGCTCCGGCGACACCCTGCTGCTGGTCGGCTACACGACCGAGCAGCAGATCGGCTCCGGCTCCGGCCCGGGCGGCGAGGGCGACGACAGCAGCGGCGACAGCGCGGGGGCGCGGTCCACGGCGGAGGCCCTCGCCAGCGCGGCCCTGGACCGGTTCACCACCTCGAACTGATCCGGCACAGGGATCCTGGACCGGTGATCCCCGCCGAACCCCTCAGCTCCGCCTCCCCGCGTCCGGTGCGGCGGACGGTGTTCACCCAGGGCTGGCGGGACGTCACCTTCCTGCACTGGGCGGTCGACCCGGCGGTGGTGGCCCCCCTCCTGCCCGCGGGCGCCCGCCCCGACACGCTCGACGGGGCCACCTACGTCGGGCTCATCCCCTTCCGGATGCGCCGCATCGGCCTGCTCGGCGCGCCGGGCCTGCCGTACCTGGGCTCCTTCGCCGAGACCAACGTCCGGCTGTACTCGGTCGACGACCAGGGCCGGCGCGGCGTCGTCTTCCGGTCGCTGGAGGCCGACCGGCTGCTGCCGGTGCTCACCGCCCGCTGGGTCGCCCGGCTGCCCTACCTGTGGTCCCGGATGCGGGTGGAGCGCGACGGCGACCGGCTCACCTACCGGGCGCACCGCCGCTGGCCCGGGCCCCGGGGCGCGGGCGGCGCCGTCACCGTCCGGGTCGGGGACCCGCTGGCCGAGCCGGGCCCGCTCGCGCTCTTCCTCACCGCCCGCTGGGGCCTGCACCAGACCACCGGCGGGCGGCTGGCCTACTGGCCCAACGAGCACCCGGCCTGGCCACTGCACACCGCGGAGCTGCTGTGCCTCGCCGACGACCTGGTCGCCGTGGCCGGGCTGCCCTCGGTCGGCGGCGCTCCGGACAGCGTGCTCTTCTCCCCGGGCGTCGACGTCCGGTTCGGCCCGCGGCTGCGGTGACCGGCGGGGCAAGATCCTCCTGGACGCCCGACACCCTGCACATCCGACTGCATGAGGAGCACAGACACATGGAGCCCGTTCGGTTCGGACTGGTGGGGTACGGGTTCGGCGGCCGGTACTTCCACGCACCGCTGCTCGCGGCCGCGCCCGAGTGCGCGTTCCTGGGTGTCGTGACGACGTCGGCCGAGCGCCGGGAGCTGCTGTCCCGCGAGCACCCCGGCGCCGGCGCCTTCGGCTCGCTGCAGGAACTGGCCGCGGCCGGCGCCGAGGCGGTGACCATCTCCACCCCGGCGGACACGCACTCCGAGCTCACCGACGCCGCGCTCGACCTGGGGCTGGCCGTGGTGTGCGACAAGCCCTTCGCGCTGAACGCCGCCTCGGCCCGGGCCAGCGTCGAGCGCGCGCAGCGATTGGGCCTGCCGCTGGCCCCCTACCAGAACCGGCGGTGGGACTCGGACTTCCTGACCGTCCGCTCGCTGGTCGACCGCGGCGAGCTGGGCACCGTGACCCGCTTCGAGTCGCGGTTCGAGCGGTTCACCCCCGAGCCCGGGCCCGCGCCCTCCGGAGGCGGCACCCTGCTCGACTTCGGCGCCCACCTCGTCGACCAGGCGCTGGCGCTCCTCGGCCCGGTCGCGCGCGTCTACGCGGAGTGGCGGGTGCGCGAGAGCGGGCTGGACGACGACGTCTTCGTCGCCCTCACCCACACCTCCGGCGCCCGCTCGCACCTGGCCGGCAGCTGGAGCGAGGGGGCACCGGGCGACCGGTTCCGGGTCACCGGGACCACCGGCAGCTACGTCGTGGGCGGCCCGATGGACGGCCAGGAGGCCGCGCTGATCGCCGGCCAGACCCCGGCCACGCTCGGCGCCGGCTGGGGCGCCGAGCCGCCGGAGAGGTGGGGCCGGGTGCAGCGCGGTGACACGAGCGAGCCGGTCCCGACCGTGCCCGGTGCGTGGCAGACGTTCTACCCGGCGTTCGCCGCCGCGGTCCGCGGGACCGGCGCCGTCCCGGTCGCTCCGGAGGACGCCGTCGCCTCCCTCACGGTGCTGGACGCCGCCCGCCGCAGCGCGACCGAGGGCGTCGTCGTCAAGCTCTAGCTCCTCGGCCCCCTCCAGAGGCTCATCCCGAGCTTGCGAGGGATGAGGAGGAGGGGGTCCTTAAACCGTTCGCCTCGCGGATCACGGTCACCACCTCGGCCATGATGTCGGTGATCCCGAAGTCCTTGGGCGTGAAGACCCGGGCCACGCCGAGCTCGCGCAGCCGGCGGGCGTCGGCGTCGGGGACGATCCCGCCGACCACCACCGGGACGTCGTCCAGCCCGGCCGCCCGCAGGCCGTCGAGCACCGCGGGCACCACCTGCAGGTGCGAGCCGGACAGCACCGAGAGCCCGACGACGTGCACGTCCTCCTCCACGGCGGCGGAGACGATCTGCGCCGGGGTCAGCCG
>JAOPVN010000361.1 GCA_025966175.1 Modestobacter sp.
GGCACTGCTGGTGGTCACCGCCGCGCTCGCCCTCGGGCTCCCGCTCGCCACCCCCGCCGCAGCCTCGCCCACGGCCACGCAGGCGCCGCCGCTGGCCGCCGGCACCCGGTTCACCACCCCGGTCCCCGATCCGGGGGCGGTCCAGCAGGCCATCGACCTGGCCCATGCCAACCGTTACGGCGACGCCGGGCTGGTCGCCCGTGAGTCGATCACCCCACAGGCGATGTGGTTCACCGAGGGCACGCCGGCGGAGGTCCGCTCGGAGGTCCGCCGGGCCGCGGCGCTGGCCGCCGCCACCGGGACCGTCCCGACCCTCGTCGTCTACAACGTGCCCGGTCGTGACTGCTCCCAGTACAGCTCGGGCGGCGCCGCCACCGACGCGGAGTACCAGGCCTGGATCGACGGGTTCGCGTCCGGGCTGGTGCGGACCCAGCAGGTCGTCGTGGTCATCGAGCCCGACGGCCTGGCCAACCTGCCGAGTGACTGCGGCAGTGCCTACCCCGGCCAGGACGTCGCCGCCCTCACCGCGGGACGCATCGCCGACATCCGGTACGCCGGGAAGGCCGTGGAGCGGGCGAACCCGAACGCGCTGGTCTACCTGGACGCCGGGCACAGCGCCTGGCACTCGGTGGGCGACATGACCTCGCGGCTGGAGCAGGCCGGGGTGACGGAGTTCCAGGGCTTCTCCCTCAACGTCTCCAACTACCAGTACACGCCGAACCTCGAGTACTACGGGACCTGGATCTCCGACTGCATCGCGTACACGACCGTGGTCGTCGTGGGCGACGTCGGCAGCTGCGGCGACCAGTACTACAGCGGTGGCCCGGCCAACAACTGGGTCGGCCCGGCGCTGGACCCCAGCCGGCCGTGGAGCGACACCGCGGCGGAGCCGACGATCGACACCGCCGGCATCACCAGCCGCTACGCCCAGCAGTTGGGCGACGTTCCCCCGACGGCCCGCTTCGTGATCGACACCAGTCGCAACGGCCAGGGCCCGTGGGCGCCGGCGGCCGGGACCGGCTACCCGGACCCGCAGACCTGGTGCAACCCGCCCGGCCGGGGCCTGGGCGGCCGGCCGGTAGCCGTGCCCGACCCGGCGTTCCCGCTGGTCGACGCCTTCCTGTGGGTGAAGACGCCGGGCCAGTCCGACGGTCAGTGCAACCGCGGCGTCGCGGGCAGCACCACCGATCCGGAGTGGGGTGGCATCACCGACCCGGCCGCCGGTGCCTGGTTCCGGCAGCAGGCCCTCCAGCTGGCCCAGCTGGCGGCGCCGCCGCTGCGCTGACGTCGGCTTCCCGACCGGGGCGCCGTGTCAGGACGACGCGGCCCCCCGGCGCAGTTCCGCCCGCCGCCGGTGCGCGGAGTCGGCGAGCAGCAGGAACGCCTGGGCCTCGGGGGAGTGGCCCGGCCGGTCGAAGTGCGGGGCCGCGCAGGCCCCCGAGACCCGGCCCAGCGTGTCGAGCCGGGCGACGGCGGAGCCCAGCAGGTCCTCGCCGACGGCCCCGTAGCCCGGGGGGAGCCAGCCCTGCTCGGCGCCCAGCAACGCGGCGTAGCCGAGCATCGAGGCGACGTTGGTGTCGGTGGACCCGGCAGGTTCGTCGAGCACGTTCCCGAACAACCCGTCGGGACGGCGCAACGGCAGGCAGGCGTCGAGCAACCGGCGGACCTCCCCGGCAGCGGCCACCCCCGCCTCCCCGGGCAGCCACCGGACCGCCCGGGCCACCCCGACCGCCACCCAGCCGTTGCCGGTGCCCCAGGCGCGCGGGTCGACCGGTCCGCCGGCGTCCTCGTCCCACCGGGCCGACCACAGCCCGGTCCGCGGGTCCCGCAGCCGGGCGCGGTGCCCGTGCAGCTGGGCGAGCGCGGCCCCCGGCTCGCCGATGGCGGCCAGGTACGGCACGACCATGGCGACGGTGTCGGCCCAGACCTGGCGGCTGCCGAGCAGGTGGAACAGCGTGCCGTCGCCGGCCCGCGGCGCGGCGTCGGTGATCCAGACCCGTTGCCGGGCGCCCGCGGCGGCGAGGACCGGGTCGCCGCTGCGATGGGCGACCAGGTCCACGAACTCGCCGACCGCCGCGCTGTTGACCGCGCACGCCGGGTCGAGCTCGGCGAGCCGGCCGTCGGGCAGCTGACGGGCGACGGCGTCGTCCACCAGCGCCCGGAGCAGGAGGTCGGCGCCGGCGTCCTCGAGCACGGCGGCCGTGAGCCCCTGGTCCCAGGAGTGCCGCTGACCCACCAGCAGCGCGGTCAGCACCTGCCGGCGGACGTCGTCGTCGAGCACCGGGCTCCCTCAGCGAGCGCTCACGAGCCGTCCCGGTGCCGGCGGAGCACCTCGGCGTAGACGCGGGCGCTGTCCTTCGGCGTCCGCACCTGGGTCTCGTAGTCCACGTGCACCAGGCCGAAGCGCTGCTCGTACCCGCGGGCCCACTCGAAGTTGTCCAGCAGCGACCAGGCGAAGTACCCCTGGACGTCGGCGCCGGCGTCGATCGCGTCGGTCACCGCCGCCAGGTGCCGGACCAGGTAGTCGACCCGCTCGGGGTCGTGCACCTGCCCGTCGGCGGAGACCTCGTCCGGCCAGGCGGAACCGTTCTCGGTGACGACCAGCGGCAGGCCGGGGGCCAGCTGCCTCAGTCGGAGCAGCAGCTCGGTGAAGCCCTCGGGGTGCACGCCCCAGCCCATCGTCGTCGTCGGGCCCTCGGGGTCCAGGTCCTGCACCAGCTCGGCGCCGATGAACGCGCTGGCCTTCCCGGTCGGCTCGGTCCCGGCCCGCACCGTGGAGCGGAAGTAGTAGTTGACGCCCAGCCAGTCGATCGGCGTGGAGATGACCTCCAGGTCGCCGTCCTCCACCGGCAGCGGCGCGCCGGCGGCGGCCAGGTCCTCGGCGACGTCGACCGGGTAGCCGCCGGTGACGATCGGCACCAGGAACATCCGGTTCTGCTGGCCGTCGAGCCGGCGTGCGGCATCGACGTCGGCGGGGGAGTCGGTGGCCGGCGAGATCGGCGTGAAGTTCAGCGTGATGCCGAGGTGGTCCGCGCCCCGGTCGCGCAGCAGCTGCGTGCCGAGCCCGTGCCCGAGCAGCAGGTGGTGCGCCGCCCGGGACGCCTCGGCCGCGTTCCGGTGGCCGGGGGCGTGCTGGCCGGCCAGGTGCCCCAGCAGTGCGCTGCACATCGGCTCGTTGAGCGTCGACCAGTGCGGCACCCGGTCGCCCAGCGCGTCGTACACGATGCCGGCGTAGTCGGCGAAGCGCAGCGCGGTGTCCCGGTCGACCCAGCCACCGCGGTCCTGCAACGCCTGCGGCAGGTCCCAGTGGTAGAGCGTCAGCCAGGGGGCGATGCCGGCCTCGAGCAGCTCGTCGACGAGCCGGCGGTAGAAGTCCAGCCCGCGCTGCTCGACGGCCCCGGTGCCGTGCGGGAGCACCCGGGGCCAGGAGACGGAGAACCGGTAGGCGTCCAGCCCCAGGTCCTTCATCAACGCGACGTCGGCGCGGTAGCGGGTGTAGTGCTCGACGGCGACGTCCCCGGTGTGGCCCTGGAAGGTCGCCCCCGGGGTGTGGCTGAAGGTGTCCCAGATCGACGGGCCGCGGCCGTCGACGTCCACCGCTCCCTCGATCTGGTAGGCGGCGGTCGCGGCGCCGAAGGTGAAACCGGGCGGGAAGCTCAGGCCCGCGGCGGTGTCCGGGCGCACGTCGGTGGAGGTCATGAGAGTGGTGCTCCTTGAACTTGGTGGCAGGTGGCGGCGCCCCCTGCAGGGGCCCGCCGCGAGCTCGCGAGTGGTGGGGGGCAGGAGGGTCCTTCGACCTTCTTCAGTCGACGCGCTGAGAGGTCGAGGCGTCGAACACGTGCAGGGCGCCCTCGCGCACGCCCAGCCAGAGCTGCTGCCCGGCCGTGGCCGCGGTGCGGGGATCGGTGCGGACGACGACGTCGGAGGGGTGCAGCACGTCGTCGGCGCCCTCGCCGGCGAGCTTCGTGTACAGGTAGGCGTCCGAGCCCAGCTGCTCCACGACGGTGACCAGGACCGGGATGCCCTCGCCGGGCCCCACCTGGTGCATCGACTCCGGGCGGAAGCCCACGGTGACCCGGCCGTTCCCGGCCGCTGCCCGGTCCAGCTGGTCGCGGGGCACCGGCAGCACCGCGCTGCCGACCCGGACGCCGCCGTCCACGGCGTCGCCGGTGACCAGGTTCATCGCCGGTGAGCCGATGAAGCCGGCGACGAACACGTTGGCCGGCCGGTCGTACAGGGCGCCGGGGGTGTCGCACTGCTGCAGGACGCCGTCCTTGAGCACCGCGACCCGGTCGCCCATGGTCATCGCCTCGACCTGGTCGTGGGTGACGTACACGGTGGTGGTGCCCAGTCGCTGGACCAGCGCCGCGATCTGGGTGCGGGTCTGCACGCGGAGCTTGGCGTCGAGGTTGGACAGCGGCTCGTCCATGAGGAACACCTGCGGGGAGCGGACGATCGCCCGGCCCATCGCCACCCGCTGCCGCTGACCCCCCGACAGCGCCTTGGGCCGGCGCTCCAGGTAGTCCGACAGGTCCAGGATCTTGGCGGCCTCGGTGACCCGGGTGGCGATCTCGGACTTCCGCACCCCGGCCAGCTTGAGCGCGAAGCCCATGTTCTCCCCGACGGTCATGTGCGGGTAGAGGGCGTAGTTCTGGAACACCATCGCGATGTCCCGGTCCTTGGGTGGGGCATCGGTC
Organism: Modestobacter sp.; assembly: GCA_025966175.1. Lineage (GTDB taxonomy): Bacteria > Actinomycetota > Actinomycetes > Mycobacteriales > Geodermatophilaceae > Modestobacter. The sequence goes on from JAOPVN010000361.1 coordinate 4,698, forward strand.
ACGTCGCGTTCGCCGATGCGCACCGCGCCGGCGTCGACCTCCTCCAGCCCGGCCAGCATCCGCAGCGAGGTGGACTTGCCGCACCCGGACGGGCCGACCAGGACCAGGAACTCGCCGTCGGCGATCGCCAGGTCCAGGGCGTCGACCGCCGGCCGCTCGGCCCTGGGGTAGATGCGGGTGGCCTGGTCGAAGGTCACGGTCGCCATGGGTCAGGCACCTCTCGGAGAAGGGTGGGTGGTGGGGCGGGCCGGACGGCAGGCGCAGCGGGTCATCCCTTCACCGCGCCCTGCATGATGCCGCCGACGATCTGCTTGCCGAGGAAGGCGAAGACGATCAGGACGGGGAGGGTGCCCAGCAGGGTGCCGGCCATGATGATCGCCCGCTGGGGGACGTAGCCGGAGCCGAGTCCGGCCAGGGCCACCTGCACGGTGGGGTTGCTCTCGGTCAGCGCGATGATCGGCCAGAAGAACTCGTTCCAGGCGGTGAGGAACGTGAGCATGGCGAGCACCGCCATCGCCGGCCGGGCGACCGGGACGACGATCGACCAGAAGATCCGGATCGTCGAGGCGCCGTCGACCCGCCCGGCCTCCAGCAGCTCGTTGGGCAGCGCCGAGACCAGGTACTGGCGCATGAAGAAGACGCCGAACGCACTGACCCGCGTGGGCAGGATGACCGCCTGCAGCTGGTTCACCCACTCCAGCTGGGCGATCAGCATGAACAGCGGGATCACGCCGAGCTGGACCGGCACCATCATCGTGCCGACGACGAGGCTCAGCAGCAGCCCGCGACCGCGGAACTGCAGCTTGGCGAAGGCGAAACCGGCCAGCGTGCAGCACAGCACGGTGCCGACGGTGATGCTGCCGGCGACGATGATCGAGTTGAGGATCGCCTTGCCGATCGGGGCCTGCTCCAGCGCCAGCTTGATGTTCTCGACGATCGTGGCGTTGGGCAGGAACGGCGGGGGCGACCCGGCGATCTCGGCGTTGGTGTGCGAGCCCGCGACGATCGTCCAGTACAGCGGGAAGATCGACAGGATCGCGGAGACGACCAGCAGCACGTAGGTCACCGGTCCGGCCTTGCCGGACGTGCCGCCCCTGCCGCCGCGGCGGTGCCGGGCCGCGACGTCCACCGGCTGGACGGCGGTCTCGGTGCCCGGGAGTGCGATGGTCGCCATGTCGGTCTCCTACCGGTCGTTCCGGGAGCGGAGCCGGCCGACGAGGGCGTTGATCCCGACGATCAGCACGATGATCAGGAACATGGCCCACGCGGTCGCCGCGGCCTGGCCGATGTGGAAGTTGCTCCAGCCCTGCTGGTACATCAGCAGGCCGAGGGTCTGGTACTGGCCCGAGGTGCCACCGGTGGTGGTGCCCCGGCCGCCGAACAGCAGCGGCTCACCGAACAGCTGCACCGCACCGATCGTGGAGACGACCACCGTGAACAGGATCGTCGGGCGCAGCGACGGGATGGTCACGTGCAGGAACTGCTTCCACCGGCTGGCCCCGTCGATCTCCGCGGCCTCGTACAGCTCACCGGGGATCGACTGCATCGCGGCCAGGTAGATCAGCGCGTTGTACCCGGTCCAGCGCCAGGTGACGATCGCCGAGATCGCGAGCTGGCTGGTCCAGGTGCCGCCCTCCCAGTCGATCCGGGGCAGTCCGACGACCTCGAGCAGGGAGTTGATCAGGCCGTAGTCGCGGCCGAAGAGCTGGGCGAAGACCAGGGTCGCGGCGGCGATGCTGGTCGCGTACGGCATCAGCATGACGACCCGCAAGAAGGTCCGCCCGCGCAGCTCGTAGTTGAGCAGGTGCGCCAGCCCCAGGGCCATGCACAGCTGCGGGACCGTCGAGAGGATGCCGATGGTCAGGGTGTTGCGGGCGGCGTTCCAGAAGAACTGGCTGTGCAGCAGCTTGGTGTAGTTGTCGAGGCCGACCCAGGTGCCGCCGTCGAGGTTGGACAGGTTGACCTGGTGCAGCGAGACCCAGGCCGTGTAGAGGAACGGGTAGAGGCTGAACGCGGCGAAGACGAGGAAGAACGGGGCCACGTAGGCGTAGCCCCAGCGGTTGCGGGTCAGCCGGGTCCGGCGCCGGGGTGCCGCCGGACCGTTCCGGGGAGCCGGGGTCTCGACGATCAGCGCCGGGCGGCGACTGTCGCTGGCAAGGGTCATGCAGCGTCCTCGACGGTCTCAGGGAGCAGGGACGGGCGTGCGGAGCGGGAACGGTGCCCGGGAGGAGGGTCGCTCCCGGGCACCGAACCCGACCGGTGGTCAGCGGCTCAGCCGCCGGTGACCTGCTCCACGTTGGCGAGCGCGTCGTCCCACGCGGCGTCGGGGCTCTGGCCCTTGGTCGCCACGTTGGTCAGTGCCGTGGTGAAGGCCTGCGTCATCTGCGTGTCGTACGGACCGATCGGGGTCCGCTTGATCTTCGCCGCGGAGTCACCGAACAGCTGCCCGATGGGGGCGCCGCTGAAGTACTCACTGGTGGCACCGGCCACCGCGGGGTCCTCGGCGGCGACCGAGCTGGACGGGAAGTGCTGCTCCTCGGTGAACATCTTCACCTGCTGCTCCGGAGCGGTGAGCCACTCGACGAGGGCCATGGCCGCCTGCTTGTCCTCGGCAGCGGTCGGCACTCCCAGCCACGAGCCGCCCCAGTTGCTGGCCCCGCCGGGCAGCGGCGCGACGTCCCAGGTGCCGGCGTTCTCCGGACCGGCCTGGGAGTCGATGTAGCCCAGCATCCAGGCCGGGCAGGAGATGGTGGCGAACCCGCCGTTGGCGAAGGCCGAGTTCCACTCGTCACCGAACTGCGACAGCCCGGCGGTCAGGCCCTCGGCGGCCGCCTTGCTGGCGTAGCCCCAGGCCGACCTGACGCCGTCGCTGGTGTCGGGGGCCGGGTTGCCGTCCTTGTCGTCGAAGGCGAGGTCGCCCTGGTAGACCGCCGAGGAGAAGATGCTGCCGGGGCTGTCGAGGAAGGCGCTGTCGGCCTGCTTGGTGGGCGAGGCCTCGTACTGCCGCGCCACGTCGAGGTAGCCGTCCCAGGTCGACCACAGCTGGCCCAGCTGTGCCCGGTCGGTCGGCAGCCCGGCCTGCTGGAAGAGGTCCTTGCGGAAGCACATGGCCTGCGGGCCGGCGTCGGTGCCCAGGCCCAGCACCGTGCCGTCCGCGGTGGTGGCCTCCTGGTACTTCCAGTCGTAGAAGGTGTCCTTGACCGCAGCGGCGTTCTCGGTCTTGCTGAAGTCCTCGAACTGGTCGGCGTGGTTCTGCACGATGTCGGCGACGAAGCCGATCTCGATGCCCTGGACGTCGGCGAGGCCCGAGCCCGCGGCCAGCCGCGTCTGCAGCGCCTTGTAGTAGTCCGCCGACTGCTCGACCGAGGTCTCCTTGATGGTGACGTTCGGGTGCAGCGACATGTACTCGTCGTAGAGCCCGGCCTCCTTGTAGCCGAACGTGCCGAAGAGCCCGACGTCGATGGTGACCGGGGCGTTCGGGTCGTACGCGGTCTCGCTGCTCGCGTCGGACCCACCACAGCCGGCGGTCAGCAGGACCGCGGCCAGGGCCGATCCCACCGCCGCCCTGCCCTTCGTGGAATGGAACATCTGACCTCCTGGGTGGACCCCGGGACGCGTGCTCCGCTGCATCGTCCGCCGGGGCGTGAGAACGCTCTCACGGCCGTGCGGCACAGAGTGGTATGGGCCACAGGAAGCTGTCAAGTAACAGTTGGGGAACACCGTGGTGCCTGGCCGTGGCGGGTCTCCGACCGCACAATGGGCTCGCCGACCCGAGCTCAGGAGACCCGTAGACCGTGACCAGCACCCGCGCGTCGTCACCGACGCTGGACGAGGTCGCGGTCCTCGCCGGCGTCTCGCGGGCCACCGTCTCGCGCGTCATCAACGACTCGCCGCGGGTCAGCCCGGAAGCACGCGAGGCGGTGCAGTCGGCGGTCGCGCAGCTGCGCTACGTGCCCAACCGGATGGCCCGCAGCCTGGTCACCCGGCGCACCGACACGATCGCGCTGGTCCTCAACGAGCCGAACACGCAGGTGTTCTCCGACCCCTTCTTCGCCAGCATCGTGCGGGGGGTCTCCGCCACGTTGGCCGACACCGACCTGAACCTGGTCCTGCTCACGGCCCGCGACGAGCGCGAGCAGGAGAAGGTCGGCAGGTACGCCCGCCAGGGCCACGTGGACGGCGTGATCCTGATGTCGGTGCACAGCGCGGACCCGCTGCCGGACATCCTGGCCTCGGCCGGGGTCCCGCTCGTGTTGTGCGGCCGGCCGTTCGACGGTCGCGAGGTCGCCTACGTCGACGCCGACAACCGCGGCGGCGCGGTCGTGGCGGTCGAGCACCTGCTCGGTACCGGACGCACGGCGATCGCGACGATCACCGGCCCGCTGGACATGATCGCCGGGGTCGACCGGTACGCCGGTTACCGGGAGGCGCTGACCGCCGTCCGGCGCGAGCTGCGCCCCGAGCTCGTCGTCCACGGCGACTTCACCGAGGCCGGCGGGCGGCGGGCGATGGAGGAGCTGCTGGCCCGGGCCCCGGAGCTGGACGCGGTGTTCGTCGCGTCGGACCCCATGGCGGTGGGCGCGCTGCGCGCGCTGCGGGCGGCCGGGCGGCGGGTGCCGGAGGACGTGGCGGTGATCGGGTTCGACGACGCCGCCGTGGCGGAGACCTGCGATCCGCCGCTGACCACGATGGCCCAGCCGCTGGCCGACATGACCCCGCTGCTGACCGAGCTGCTGCTGCGCCAGATCGACGGCGTCGGCGAGCCCGCGGAGTCGCGCATCTGCCGCACCCATCTGGTGCGCCGCGCCTCCGCCTGAAGAAGGACCCCTCTGCCCCCCACGCCTCGCGAGCTCGGCGCGGGCCCCTGCAGAGGGGCCTCGGGACGTCGAAACGCGCGAGACACACGTCCTGTCTAGGTTCGTCGCATGGCGGACCTCTTCGACGGCTACCCGCTCGGGCAGCAGTGGGACGAGATGTTCTCGGCCCCCGCGCAGCCCCGGCCGCCGTACACCGGTCTGTTCAGCTCGCTGCAGCCGATGTCGGGCGAGGAGCTGGCCGCCCGGGCCGACGTCCTCTCACAGACCTACCGCGACGCCGGGGTGACCTTCGCGCACGCCGGTGAGGAACAGCCCTTCCCGCTCGACATCGTGCCGCGGGTGATCGGCCACGAGGAGTGGTCGCTCATCGAGCGGGGGGTGAAGCAGCGGGTGCACGCCCTGGAGGCGTTCCTGGCCGACGTCTACGGCGCCGGGCAGGTGTTCGCCGACCGGGTCGTGCCGCGCGGCGTCGTCACCACCAGCGCGCACTTCCACCGCGCCGCGCACGGCCTGGTCCCGCCCAACGGTGTGCGGGTGCACGTCTCGGGCATCGACCTGGTGCGCGACGAGGCCGGGGACTTCCGGGTGCTGGAGGACAACCTCCGCTCGCCGTCGGGGGTCAGCTACGTCATCACCAACCGCGCCGCCATGAGCCAGGTGCTGCCCGAGCTCTTCGGTGACCACCGGGTGCAGCCGGTCAGCGACTACCCGAGCAGGCTGCTGGCCGCGCTGAAGGCCTCGGCACCGACGGGGATCGCCGACCCGACCGTCGTCCTGCTCACCCCCGGCGTCTACAACTCGGCCTACTTCGAGCACGCCCTGCTCGCCCGGCAGATGGGCGTCGAGCTGGTGGAGGGGCGCGACCTGGTGTGCTCCGGCGGCCAGGTCAGCATGCGCACGACGGACGGCCAGCAACGCGTCGACGTCATCTACCGCCGCATCGACGACGACTTCCTGGACCCGGTGCACTTCCGCTCCGACTCGGTGATCGGCTGCGCCGGCGTGCTGAACGCCGCCCGCGCCGGCCGGGTCACCATCGCCAACGCGGTCGGCAACGGGGTCGCCGACGACAAGCTGCTCTTCACCTGGGTCCCCGACCTGATCCGCTACTACCTGGCCGAGGAGCCGGTGCTGGCCAACGCCGACACCTACCGACTCGACGAGCCCGACACCGTCGAGTGGGTGCTGTCCTCGCTGGACCAGCTGGTGCTCAAGCCGGTCGACGGCTCCGGCGGCAAGGGCATCGTCATCGGCCCGCGGGCCGACCAGCGGACCCTGGAGGAGCTGGCGGTCAAGGTGCGCGCCTCGCCGCGGGACTGGATCGCGCAGAAGCCGATCGGCCTGTCGACGTCCCCGACGCTGATCAACGGCCGGATCGCCCCCCGGCACGTCGACCTGCGCCCGTTCGCGGTGAACGACGGCAACGACGTGTGGGTGCTGCCCGGTGGGCTGACCCGGGTCGCGCTGCCGGAGGGCGAGCTGGTGGTCAACTCCAGCCAGGGCGGCGGCTCCAAGGACACCTGGGTCATCACCCCGCCCCGGCCGGCCGCCGAGCCGGTGCCCGAGCAGGACGTGACCCGGATCGAGTTCACCACCGCTGACCTGCCCGCGGAGCCGCCGGCGCAGGACCCCGGACCGGGCAACGACAACGCGCTCGCCCAGTCCCAGCAGCAGCAACAGCAGAACGCCAAAATGGCCATTTTGGCCCCACCTGGCGAGTCGGCCGCCGGCACGCAACCCCGCCAAAATGGCCATTTTGGCGAGGAGGGTGCGCCGTGCTGAGCCGGATCGCCGAGTCGCTGTTCTGGATCGGCCGGTACGTGGAGCGGGCCGACGACACCGCCCGCATCCTCGACGTGCACACCCAGCGGCTGGTCGAGGACCCGTGGATCGACGAGCAGCGCGCCTGCGCCAACCTGCTCGCGCTGATGGGCTCGCCGTGCCCGGAGAACGAGGCCGACACCGAGCGGGTGCTGGCCACCCTCGCCTTCGACCGGAGCAGCCCGAGCTCGATCACCGGGGCGCTGTCGGCCGCCCGGGAGAACGCCCGCGGCGCCCGCGAGGTGCTGTCGGCGGAGATCTGGGAGTCGCTCAACGTCACCCACAACGCGCTGCCGCAGCAGCGGACGATGGCCCGCCGCTACGGCCCGCACTCGCTGTTCCGGTTCGTCCGGGAACGCTCGGCGATGGTCTTCGGGCTGGCCGACGCCACGATGAGCCGCGACGAGAGCTGGCTGTTCCTCATCCTCGGCCGCTCCCTGGAACGGGTGGACATGACCGCCCGGATGCTGTCGACCCGGGTGCTGGCCGGCGACGCCGCGCCGTCCTGGACGCTGGTGCTCCGCTCGACCGGCGCCTACGAGCCCTACCTGCGCACCTACCGGGGCGCGGTGAACTCCAGCCGGGCGGCGGAGTTCCTGCTGCTGGACCGGCTCTTCCCCCGCTCGGTGTTCGCGGCGCTGGAGCAGGCCGAGGGCTGCCTGGCCGAGCTGGAGCGGGCCAACGTGCGGGAGGGGCACCGGATCGGCGTCGCCGGCGAGGCGCACCGCATCGTCGGGCGGGCCCGGACGATGCTGGAGTTCATGCAGACCGACGAGATCCTGGCGAGGCTGCCCACCCGCCTCGACGAGCTGCAGCGCACCTGTTCGCTGGCCAGCGAGGCGGTCACCAACCGGTTCTTCACCGAGCAGGCACCGCAGATCTGGGTGCCGGAAGGCGTGGGGTGAGGGTCGTGCCGCAGTCGCAGAGCCAGTTCCAGTCGCGCAGCACCCAGTCGCAGACGCAGACCGGCCCGGTCCGGGTGCCCAGCGACCGCTGGCGGCTGCAGGTCGTGCACCGCACCGAGTTCCGCTACGGCGGCCCGGTGCGCTCCTCGTACAACGAGGCGCGGATGACCCCGGAGAACAGCAGCCGGCAGACCACCCTGCGGTCGCGGGTGGAGATCGAGCCGACCGCCACGGTGCACGCCTACCGCGACTACTGGGGCTCCACGGTCACCGCCTTCGACACCCACGGGCCACACACCGAGCTGGTCGTGAAGGCGACCTCGGTGGTGGAGGCCGGCCCCGAGCCGCACCTCCCCGACCCGCTGGACTGGGCCGGCCTGGCGGACCCCGACGTACAGGACCGCTTCGGCGAGATGCTGCGTCCGACGCCGCTGACGGCGATGGACGCACCGGTGGTGCAGGCAGTGCGTGAGGTCGTCGGGGACGCCGGCCCGCGGGAGGCCGGGCACCTGGTGTGCCGGTTCGTCTACGAGCACATGGAGTACCTGACCGGCTCCACCAACGTGAAGACCAACGCGATGCAGGCCTGGACGCACGGCAAGGGCGTCTGCCAGGACATCTCGCACGTCTCGGTCGGCCTGCTGCGCGCCCTCGGCCTGCCCGCCCGTTACGTCTCCGGCTACCTGCACCCCAAGCCGTCGGCCGGCATCGGGCAGGCGGTCACCGGAGAGAGCCACGCCTGGGTCGAGTGGTGGGACGGCGGGTGGTCCGGCTTCGACCCCACCAACGTCGTGGAGATCGGCCCCCGGCACGTGACGCTGGCCCGCGGGCGCGACTACTCCGACGTGCCTCCGCTGAAGGGGATCTTCTCGGGACCGAAGAGCGAGGGCTCGACGGTCACCGTGGAGGTCACCCGCCTGGCATAGAAAAGGACCCCCTGCCCCCACCGCTCGCAAGCTCGCGGCGGGACCCTGCAGGGGGCCGTGGGATGCTGGAGTCCTCATGAGCTCCCCGCTGAACCTGGTCAACCTCGAGCGGGTCTCCAAGGCCCACGGCACCACCGTCATCCTCGACGACGTCTCCCTCGGCGTCGCCGCGGGCGAGCGGATCGGCGTGGTCGGCCGCAACGGCGGCGGCAAGTCGACGCTGCTCGGCGTGCTGACCGGCGTCCAGGAGCCCGACTCCGGCCGGGTCACCCGCCGCGGTGACCTGGCGATGGGCGTGCTCGACCAGACCGGCACGCTCCCGCCGGGGACGACGGTGCGCGACGTCGTCCTCCCCACCTCGCGGTTCGCCGCTGAGCACGAGTGGGCCGGTGACCCCGCCGTCCGCTCGGTGCTCACCGGGCTGGAGCTCGACCGGCTCGGGCTGGACTCGCCGGTCGCCCCGATGTCGGGCGGCGAGCGGCGCCGGGTCGCGCTGGCCGCGCAGCTGATCCGCCCGCTGGACCTGCTGGTCCTGGACGAGCCGACCAACCACCTGGACGTCGAGGGCGTCGCCTGGCTCGCCGAGTACGTGCGGGCCCGGGCCGGCGGGCTCGTCGTCGTCACCCACGACCGGTGGTTCCTCGACGAGGTCTGCACCACCACGTGGGAGGTCGCCGACGGCAACGTCCACGCCTACGACGGCGGCTACTCGGCCTACACGCTGGCCCGTGCCGAGCGCGCCCGCATCGCGTCGGTGACCGAGGACCGGCGGATGAACCTGGTCCGCAAGGAGCTGGCCTGGCTGCGCCGCGGCCCGCCGGCCCGGACCAGCAAGCCCCGCTTCCGGATCGAGGCGGCGCAGGCGCTGATCGCCGACGAGCCGCCGGCCCGCGACACGATGGCGCTGGCCGGCTTCGCCGCCCGACGGCTGGGCAAGACCGTCTACGACGTCGAGGACATCACCTACACCGTCCGCGGCGACGTCGTCGACGACGCCGACGACCCGGCCGGTCCCGCCGATCCGGAGGGTCCCCGGGAACGGACGCTGTTCCGGGACCTGACCTGGCACGTCGGCCCGGGCGACCGGATCGGCATCGTCGGGGTGAACGGTGCGGGCAAGACCTCGCTGCTCAAGCTGCTGGTGGGCGAGGTGCGGCCCGACGCCGGCCACGTGGTCGTGGGCCAGACCGTGGCGCCTGCCTATCTGTCGCAGCACGTCACCGAGCTGCCGCCGCGCTCGCGGGTGCTGGAGGCGGTGCAGGACGTCGCCCGGATCGCCCGGATCGGCAACCAGGAGATCTCCGCCTCCACGCTGGCCGAGCGGTTCGGCTTCGCCGCCAACCGGCAGTGGACCCCGGTCGGGGACCTCTCCGGCGGTGAGCGCCGCCGGCTGCAGCTGCTGCGGCTGCTGATGGCCGAGCCCAACGTGCTGCTGCTCGACGAGCCGACCAACGACCTGGACATCGACACGCTGACCGCGTTGGAGGACCTGCTCGACAGCTTCCCCGGCACGGTGCTGGTGGTCAGCCACGACCGGTACTTCGTCGACCGGGTATGCGACTCGGTGGTCGCGCTGATGGGCGACGGTTCGCTGGCCGCACTGCCCGGCGGGGTCGAGGAGTACCTGGCCCGGCGGGCAGCGGGGGAGGCGGCGCTGCCCTCGACGGGCCCGGCGGCTCCCCCGGGGAGCCCCGCACTGCCGATCCGGGTGTCGGAGCGCAGCGCGGCGGAGGTGCGGGCCGCGCGCAAGGAGGCCGGCCGGCTGGAGCGCCGGATGCTCAAGCTGGACGCGGACGAGAAGGTGCTGCTGCAGCAGCTGGCCGCCGCGGCCGTGGACTACGCGAAGGCTGCGGAGCTCGACGGGCAGCTACGGGCGCTGCAGGCGGAGAAGGAGCAGATCGAGGCCGAGTGGCTGGCGGCGGCCGAGGTCGCCGAGGGCTGAGCCCCCGGCGACCTCCGACGGCCCCGTCCAGAGGCTCGCCCCGAGCGTGCGAGGGGGTGAGGAGGACGGGGTCCTTCGTCACCGCTGGGCGCGGTTGACCGCGGAGACGATCGCCCGCAGCGAGGCGGTCACGATGTTCTCGTCGATCCCGACGCCCCACAGCACCCGCTCGCCCACGGCGCACTCCACGTAGGAGGCGGCCCGGGCGTCGCCGCCGGCGGAGAGGGCGTGCTCGGCGTAGTCGAGGACCCGGACGTCGACGTCCACGCTGCGCAGCGCGTCGACGAACGCCGCGATCGGGCCGTTGCCGCGACCGTGCACCGTCGTCGGAACCCCGTCGTCGACCAGCTCGACGCGGATCTCGTCGGGCCCGTTGCCCGACGCCGTGTGCTCGTGCCCGGCGAGGGCGAACCGGCCCCAGGGCGCGGCCGGGTCAGGCAGGTACTCGTTGCTGAAGGCCGCCCACATCTGCTGGGCGGTCACCTCGCCGCCCTCGTCGTCGGTGTGCCGCTGGACGACCGCGCTGAACTCGATCTGCAGCCGACGGGGCAGGTCCAGCTGGTTCTCGGTCTTCATGATGTAGGCGACGCCGCCCTTGCCGGACTGGCTGTTCACCCGGATCACGGCCTCGTAGCTGCGCCCGACGTCCTTGGGGTCGATCGGCAGGTAGGGGACGGCCCACGGGATCTCGTCGACGGTCTTCCCGGCGGCCTCGGCGTCGGCCTTCATCGCCGCGAAGCCCTTGTTGATGGCGTCCTGGTGGGAGCCGGAGAACGCGGTGTAGACCAGGTCGCCGCCGTAGGGGTGCCGCTCGTGCACGCCCAGCTGGTTGCAGTACTCGACGGTGCGCCGGATCTCGTCGATGTCGGAGAAGTCGATCTGCGGGTCGATGCCCTGGCTGAACAGGTTCAGGCCCAGGGTGACCAGGTCGACGTTGCCGGTGCGCTCGCCGTTGCCGAACAGGCAGCCCTCGATCCGGTCGGCGCCGGCGCGGTACCCCAGCTCCGCGGCGGCCACGGCGGTGCCGCGGTCGTTGTGCGGGTGCAGGGAGAGGACGACGGCGTCCCGGCGCGCCAGGTTGCGGTGCATCCACTCGATCTGGTCGGCGTAGACGGTCGGCTCGGCCATCTCCACGGTCGCCGGCAGGTTCAGGATCGTCGGCCGGTCGACCGTCGGCTCCCACACGTCGGTGACGGCGTTGCAGACCTCGACCGCGTACTCCAGCTCGGTGCCGGTGAAGGACTCGGGGGAGTACTCGAAGCGGATCTCGGTGTCGCCCATCTGCTCGGCCAGCTTGCGCACCAGCTGCGCGCCGTGGACGGCGATGTCGGTGATCCCCGCGCGGTCCTGGCCGAAGACGACCCGGCGCTGCAGGGTGGAGGTCGAGTTGTACAGGTGCACGATCGCCTGCTTGGCGCCGCGCAGGGACTCGAAGGTCCGCTCGATCAGCTCGTCGCGGGCCTGGGTCAGCACCTGGACGGTGACGTCGTCGGGGATCAGGTCCTCCTCGACGAGCTGGCGGATGAAGTCGTAGTCGGTCTGGCTCGCCGCCGGGAAGCCGACCTCGATCTCCTTGTAGCCCATCCGTACGAGCAGTTCGAACATCCGCCGCTTGCGTTCGGGGGTCATCGGGTCGATCAGTGCCTGGTTGCCGTCGCGCAGGTCGACCGCGCACCAGCGCGGGGCGGCCGTGGTGACCTTCTCCGGCCAGGTGCGGTCGGGCAGCGCCACCGGGGTGAACGGCGCGTACTTGCCGATCGGCATCGCCGACGGGCGCTGGGGGTTGCGGGCGTGCGGGTGGTTCTCGCTCATGGGGGGCTCCTCTTGCGGGCTGCGAACAGCAGCACCGGGATGCGGTCAGCTGGCGCCCTGGGGACGCGCGATCACCGCGGCGAGGGGGCCGACCTAGGAGAGGGCCTCGCCGCGGCTGATAAGCAGGAGGCTGCCGCGCACACGGTCACGGTAGCAGCGCTTCAGGAGACGTCGCAGCGGCACGCGCAGCCGGACGCGTGCGACAGGTCCTCGTCGCGCCCCTCCGTCAGCTCGCAGCCTGCGGGACAGGTGCAGCCGGTGCCCCGGTCCGGCCCGGGCGGGCCGGCGGCCGCGAGGCGCGCGCGCCGCTCGGCCTCCCGGCGACGCCGTGCCTCCTGTTGTCGCATGGCCGCGCGCTCGGTGAGCGAGTCGTCGGGCCGGGGTCGGTGGTGGTCATCGGGCGTGCCCGCATGCCGACGCCAGTCCCGTGCACCGCGGGTCCGATCGAAGGTGAAGGTCGGCTGCTGACGGTCGTAGCGGTGGGGACCGTGCCACCAGTCCTCGTCCCCGTGCCGGGTGTCCAGGTGTGCCGGGAAGCGACGATCCCCACCGTCGCGGACGGTTCCGTTGTCCATCGGGGGAAGTTCGTTCCCCGCCGCGTCCAGGACGGCCAACCGCCCACCCATGCTGGCCGCGGCCCGCGCCAACAGCGCGACCGGCAGATCACGGGTGCCGTTCTCTGCCGCGGCCACGGTCGACTTCGACGCGCCGATCCGCTCGGCGAGCTCGCGTTGCGAGCAGTCGGCGGTCCGACGGATCCGTCGCAGCAGACCGGCGAGCGGGAACGCGTTCACACGCTGAGCCTCGGACGCAGGCCGCAGTCGGACGAGCGGTGTCCAGCAACTGTGGACACCGCTCGTCGGTCCACAGTTGACCGGGCACCAGGAGCTTCTCGGAAGCTAGAGCTCTGCCTACTGGGGTGGGCAGAGCCCTAGCTCCGCCGGGGCGACTTCGCCGCCGGGCCACCGCGGCGCGAGTGCGGGGTGAGGGCAGGCGCGGAGGGGTGTGGGGACCGGCCGGGCAGGTCAGAACCCGTGGGCCAGGCGTAGGCGGAGAGGGCGGCCGTCGGGGTCGTCGACCAGGCGGTACAGCGGCACCGCCCACAGCCGCGTCACCCACGAGAGCTCCTCGGTGCGGTGCGGACGCAGCCGGCCGGGCGGTCGCGGCCCCACCCGTCCGCCGTCGTACCAGGCCTGCAGGTCCGCCGCGGAGCGCTCCACGGCGGCCACGAAGCGCTCCGGGTCCACCAGGTCGTCGTCCTCGGCGCCGTCGTCGGCGCGGTCCAGGTGTTCGCGGGCCAGCATGAGGCGCAGGTCGCGGGCGAACGTCCGGGCGCCGTCGCCGAGCCCGCCGGGGTCTCGGGGCTCGCGAGGGTCGAGGGTGGTGTCGAGAACGGCGTTGGACAGCTCGCTGTCGTGGGTCCAGGAGCGCCGGTTGAAGTTGTCGCTGCCGATGCTGGCCCAGACGTCGTCGACGACGCAGACCTTGGCGTGGACGTACACCGGCGTGCCCTCGTGGTTCTCCGGGTCGAACACGTGCACCCGGTCCGGTGCGGCGCGCCGGCAGGCCTCGAGGGCCTGGTGGCGGCCCACGTACTGGGACTGCTCCGACACCGCGCCCTCCTGGTCGGGAAACCGCGGCAGCACGATCACGAGGTGCAGGTCGGGGTTCTCCCGGAGCGCGCTGGCGAACAAGCCGGCCACCTCGCGCGACCACAGGTACTGGTCCTCCAGGTAGATCAGCCGGCGCGCGCGGCGGATCGCCTTGGAGTAGCCCCGGGCCACCGAGCGCTCGCCCTGCGGTGCGAACCCGTACGGCGGCCGGATCGCCGGGTAGGTGCGCAGGGGCTGCACCAGATGCGGGCCGCAGGGGCCGGGGGCCGGTGGCTGCTCGGGCAACGGGTCGGCGTTCATCCGGGATCGCGAGAAGCGGTCGTGCAGCCAGGCCAGCGGATGGTCGGTGTCCGGTCCGTGCGGGTCCTCCCACCGCTGGCGGAACACGGTGTCCAGCACCCCGACGGCGGGCCCGCGCAGCTGCGCCTGGACGTCGTGCCACGGTGGCCGCGGCCCGTACGCCGAGGACATCGACTGTGGCTGGGGGTCGCCGCGGTGCTCGGCGTTGTCGCGACGGGAGTGCCCCAGGTCGATCCCGCCGGCGAACGCGAGGTCGGCGTCCGGCCGGCCGACGTGCCGGAGCACCACGAACTTCTGGTGGTGGCTGCCCAACCGGCGCACCCGTTGGTCGAGCACGATGACGCCGCCACCCTCCTCGATTTCCGCGTCCAGGGCGGCGTTCTCCTCCATGCTGAAGCTGAGGCCGTCCCAGTGCGACCGCCAGACCAGCCCCCGCACGCACACCCCGCGGCGGGCGGCGTCGGCGAAGAGCCGGCCCACCGTTGGCCCGTCCGGGCGCAGCAGTTCGTCCGGGTCGCCGCGCCAGTCGGTGAAGAACAGGTGGTCACCTGCCCGCAGGCCTTCGACCGCCGTCACCAGCCGGTCGAAGTAGGTCGCCCCGTGCACCAGCGGCTCGACCAGGTTCCCGCTCGTCCACGCGGGAAGACCCGAGAACGGGTTGCCGCGCTCGGTGTCGGTCAGCAGCCAGTCCTCGACCCTCGTCACCCGGTGATCCAATCGTCTCCAGGGCCGTTCGTGCACCCGGTTGTGTGCCCCGACCGGAGGTCTTCCGGCCGCCGGACCATGGGGATCGGGGTCTTCCGGCGCGGAGTGCGCACCGGCGGAAGGCGTGTGGTGCGCAGCCGCCGTCTGCGCGTCATCCCCTTGCCAGGGGCAAAGCGGCTCGTCGGCGCCGGTAGCCTTTGACCCGTGGCCTTGGTGGTACAGAAGTACGGCGGTTCCTCCGTCGCGAACGCCGAGCGCGTCAAGCGTGTGGCCGAGCGCATCGTCGAGGCGAAGAAGAACGGCGACGACGTGGTCGTCGTCGTGTCCGCCATGGGCGACACGACCGACGAGCTGCTGGACCAGGCCCGCCAGATCACGGCGAACCCGCCGGGTCGCGAGCTCGACATGCTGCTGACCGCCGGTGAGCGGATCTCGATGGCGCTGCTGGCGATCGCGATCTCCACGCACGGCTACGAGGCGCGCTCGTTCACCGGGTCTCAGGCCGGGGTCATCACCACCTCCAGCCACGGCAAGGCGCGGATCATCGACGTCACGCCGGGCCGGCTGCGCGACGCGCTGGACGAGGGGTCGATCGTCATCGTCGCCGGTTTCCAGGGCGTCAGCCAGGACACCAAGGACGTGACGACCCTGGGCCGCGGCGGGTCGGACACCACCGCGGTCGCCGTCGCCGCCGCGCTGCAGGCCGACGTCTGCGAGATCTACACCGACGTGGACGGCGTCTTCACCGCCGACCCGCGGATCGTCCCCAACGCCAAGCGGCTCGAGACCGTCACCTACGAGGAGATGCTCGAACTGGCCGCGTCCGGGGCCAAGGTGCTCATGCTCCGCTGCGTCGAGTACGCCCGCCGGTACGGCATCCCGGTGCACGTCCGCAGCTCCTACTCACAGCTCCCCGGCACGATCGTGGCCGGTTCGATGGAGGACCTCACCGTGGAACAGGCGATCATCACCGGCGTCGCGCACGACCGGAGCGAGGGCAAGATCACCGTCTACGGCGTCCCGGACCGCCCGGGCGAGGCCGCGCAGATCTTCCGGGTGCTCGCGGACGCCGAGATCAACATCGACATGATCGTGCAGAACGTGTCGGCCGAGGCCAGCAAGATCGCCGACATCTCCTTCACGCTGCCGGTCAGCGACGGCCCGGCCGCCATCGCCGCGCTCGAGCGGGTCAAGCACACGGTCGGCTACACCGACGTCAGCTTCGACCAGCACATCGGCAAGGTGTCCCTGGTCGGTGCGGGGATGCGCTCGCACCCCGGCGTCTCGGCGAAGTTCTTCGGCGCGCTCGCCGACGCCGGGGTCAACCTGGAGCTGATCAGCACCTCGGAGATCCGCATCTCCGTCGTCTGCCGCGACACCGACGTCGACCTCGCCGTCCGCGCGGTGCACGACGCGTTCGACCTCGGCTCGGACCAGGCCGAGGCAGTGGTCTACGGAGGGACCGGACGATGACCCGCTTCTCCAGCGACGGCCTGCGGGTCGGCGTCGTCGGGGCCACCGGCCAGGTCGGCGGTGTGGTGCGCGAGATCCTGGCGCAGCGCTCCTTCCCGCTCAGCGAGCTGCGGTTCTTCGCCTCCGCCCGGTCCGCCGGCACCACCCTGCCCTGGGGCGACACCGAGATCACCGTCGAGGACGCCGCCACCGCGGACCCGACCGGCCTGGACATCGCGATCTTCTCCGCGGGCGGGGCCACCTCCAAGGTCCAGGCGCCGCGGTTCGCCGCCGCCGGCGTGACCGTCATCGACAACAGCTCGGCCTGGCGGCGCGACCCCGACGTCCCGCTCATCGTCAGCGAGGTCAACCCGCAGGCGCTGGACGAGATGCGCAAGGGCATCATCGCCAACCCGAACTGCACCACGATGGCCGCGATGCCGGTGCTGCAGCCGCTGCACGCGGAGGCCGGGCTGGTGCGGCTGGTCGTCAGCACCTACCAGGCGGTCAGCGGGAGCGGGCTGAGCGGCGTCGAGGAGCTGGACAGCCAGGTCAAGGCGGTCGTCGACAAGGCCGCCGGGCTGACCCACGACGGTCAGGCCGTGACGTTCCCCGAGCCGGTCACGTACGTCGCGCCGATCGCGTTCAACGTGCTGCCGCTGGCCGGCTCGATCGTGGACGACGGCAGCTTCGAGACCGACGAGGAGCAGAAGCTCCGGCACGAGAGCCGCAAGATCCTCGGCATCCCGGAGCTGCGGGTCTCGGGCACCTGCGTGCGGGTGCCGGTGTTCTCCGGGCACTCGCTGTCGATCAACGCCGAGTTCGCCCGTCCGCTGTCGGTCGCCCGCGCCACCGAGCTGCTGGCGGGTGCGCCGGGCGTGCAGCTGTCCGACGTCCCGAACCCGTTGCAGGCCGCCGGCACCGACCCCAGCTACGTGGGCCGGATCCGGCAGGACGAGGGCGTGGACGGCGGCCGCGGCCTGGCGTTGTTCATCAGCAACGACAACCTGCGCAAGGGTGCGGCGCTCAACGCCGTCCAGATCGCCGAGCTGGTCGCCGCCGCTCGCTGACGGAGCCCGCCACCATGGTGTGATGCGGTCGGCGCAGGATCCGGGACGCCCCTGGGGGCGGTCTGGTGCTGCGCGGGTCGCCGGCCAGATCGCGGTGGTGTGTGCCGTCGCCGCGGCGAGCTGGGTGCTCGTCCGGTACGTGGTGAAGTCACCCTTCCACCACTACATGGACCTGGGCATCTACCGCAGCGCGGTCATCTGGTGGCTGCACGGCGAGCCCCTCTACTCCTTTCCCCGGCCGCATGCCGGCTTCGGGTTCACCTACCCGCCGTTCGCGGCGCTGCTGATGTCGCCGCTGGCCGCGGTCAGCCTCCGCGTCGCGGGCACGGTGCACACCGTCGCCTGCGTCGTCGCGGTGGCGGTCACCACCTGGTGGCTGGTGACGCCGGTGGCACGGCGGGCCGGCTGGCCCCCGTGGTTCGCGGTGGGACTGGCGCTGCCGGTGGTCCTCGGGTTCGACCCGATCCGGGAGACGATGGGCTGGGGACAGGTGAACCTGTTCCTCGTCGCGCTCGTCCTGGTCGACGTCGCGGCGCTGCGCCGCGGGAA
>JAOPVN010000408.1 GCA_025966175.1 Modestobacter sp.
TGGACTATCTGCGCCGACTGCAGACGGAGCGGCCGTTGCTCTTCTGGGCCGGGATGGCGGTGGCCTTCTGGCTGGGCTTCCAAGTCGTGCTCTTCGTCGCCGCGCTCCTGCTCGGACCGTTCGGACTGCCGCCGTGGGTACCCCTGGTTGTCGTCGTGGGCGTCCTCGTCGTGATCGCCCGCGGACAGCAGCGATCGCGGTAGGCAGCGCCGCACCCTGCTGGCCCGAGCAACCGCCAGTAATCCAGCCCGGTTGACCACCAACGTGAGCGTTCTGACCATCACCGTCGGGGCGGCATCGCTTTCCTTCCTGCCCGACCGGGTCCTGCTGCGCGGCGGTCGGCGCTTCAGCGACATCGGCTATGACAGCCTGCGAGTCCGTGCGGCACCCACGCGGTTCGTCGAGGACGGTGCCGTGCCGGCGGACGCACAGCAGGTCGACACCACATGGCGGTACGTCAACGTCAAGGGCGGCCCGGACCGCCGCTATAAGAACAACCGGCAGCTGCCTGTACTCCTCTACGGCGACCTGCGGCTGTCCAGTAGCACAGGGCTGCAGTGGGACTTGAAGGTGTCATCTGTGCCCGGCGCGCTACAGCTGCGCGAGGCGCTCGCTGCCGTACCACCACACAAGCCGCTGCAGCAGGCGGCTGGCAGTGCGGGAACCGCCGCTCCGACACTCCCGTCGTCAGCCAAAATGGGACCGCAGTCCCATGCAGACAGGTCCGACCGTCTCTGGCTTCGTGCAACCGGCAGCCGTAGCGACGCGTTCGCTGCCCCCAGTGCCACCGCGGCCGGTCCGACCGCAGCCGTCGGCAGCGCTACTTACGCCGGTGTTGCTCGGCGGCGACGGCCGAGTCGAGGTTGTGGGCGAGTCTCATTACCCGGCCGGACGCAGCCACGTGTGCTCGCCGAGTGCTGTCCGCGACTCGGCGTGCCGACGGGCCTGATCGAGACCTTCGACCCTGGCGCTGCCCCGGGTAGCGCGGGGGAGGGTGACCGGGTCCCGGAAGCGCCGACCGTTCCGGTGCTCGCTGGTAGTTCGCTCGGCCGTACCGCCGGTCTGCGACTTCTCCCGCATTCGAGCAGGGGGCAGAGCAGCATGACCGCAGTCGAGCAGCGGGCAGGCACTGCCATCCGACCGTTCCGGGCCGACGTCCCCGGTGAGGCGCTCGCCGAGTTGCGCCGCCGCCTCGCCGCGACGCGCTGGCCTTCCCGGGAATTGGTCGACGATCGGTCGCAGGGCGTGCAGTTGGCGACGATGCAGGCGCTGGCCCGCTGCTGGGCGACCGAGTACGACCTGGGCAGGGTCGAGGCGAGGCTCAACGCGCTGCCGCAGTTCACGACAGTGATCGACGGGGTGGAAATCCACTTCGTCCACGTCCGGGCGCCGCACGCGGACGCGCTGCCGCTGATCATGACGCACGGCTGGCCCGGCTCCGTCGTCGAGCTGCTGGAATCGGTCGGCCCGCTCACCGACCCGACCGCGCACGGCGGCCGCGCCGAGGACGCCTTCGACCTGGTGCTGCCGTCCCTGCCCGGCTACGGCTTCTCCGGCGAGCCGACCGAGCTCGGCTGGGACGTCAGCCGCATCGCCAGGGCGTGGGCTGAGCTGATGCGCCGGCTCGGCTATCCCCGCTACGTCGCTCAGGGCGGCGACCAGGGCGCCGCCGTCACCGACGCGATGGGCCGCCAGGCACCCGAGGGGCTGGTCGGTATCCACGTCAACCTGCTCCGGACGGCGCTGACCGGCGACGGCCAACCGGCGGGGACCGAGCAGGAACGTGCGGCGCAGGCTGCGGTCACCACGTTCCGGACGAGCGGCTTCGGCTACTTCCTGGAGCAGGCCACCCGACCGCAGACGATCGGCTACGCCCTGCTCGACTCCCCAGTCGCCCTGGCCGCCTGGATGCTCGACCACGACACCGACGCCTACTACAAGATCTCCCGCGCCTTCCTCGACGGGCAGCCCTCGGGCGGTCTCACCCGCGACCACATCGTCGACAACATCACGCTGTACTGGCTGACCGGCACCGGGACGTCGGCTGCCCGGTCGTATTGGGAGAACGGACGAGCCCAGGCACAGGCGGCCGCCGCAGGCCAGGCAGCCCCGGAGGTCTCGATTCCGGTCGGCTTCACCACGTTCCCCGGCGAGATCTTCCGGGCCCCGCGCAGCTGGGTCGGCAAGGCCTACCCCACCCTCAGCTACTTCCACGAGGCCGACCGGGGCGGCCACTTCGCCGCATGGGAGGAGCCGGAACTGTTCGCAGCGGAGCTGCGGTCCGCGTTCCGACCGCTGCGCGCACCCCGGATCCCCGAGCCGCGCAGCTGAGCACTTCGCCCCGTCCGCGCAGGAAATCACTGGCTATCGCCTCCGACGGGCGTCCCCCCGCATCGCGGCGTCGGAGGCGACGGCCCGTCGACAGGACTCCGCCATGAGCCGGTCTTCCACCCTGCTGCCCCCTCCCGGGGCCCCGGGTGCGCCTCCGGCGCCCCGCATCTCCCCGCCGGGTTCGCTGACACCCTCACCAACCGCCGCCGGAACAGCCGGCGCTCGCCGAGTTGCTGCCGAGCATCCTCACGGCCGACGACGAGATCACGCCGAGCTCGCTCTCACAGTGACGACATGGCAGGAACCCTGTTTCAACCTCCCAGCCTCAGCCTCAGCGGCGCCGGCCGGGCGGCGGGTTGAGGGGGCGTGAGTTCAGCCAGGCGAACGCCTCAACGCAGGCGGCGCGACGTGGCCCGGCCGTCGACCGGATCGTGCACCTGCTCGCAAACCAGTTGATCTGGAGGTCGACATGATGCCGAACGAATCAGCAGGAGACTCCGCCCCCATCAGCACGCTCAAGCTGAACATGGAGCTGGGCGTGCTGTTCGCGGAGATCGCGGCGCCGCCGATGAACCTTCTCGGACCTGAGCTGGTCCGAGACCTCGTCTCGCTCATCCGGCTCGCTGAGGCAGACGACTCCGTGATGGTGATCGTCTTCAAGAGCGCCGACCCCGACTACTTCATCTCACACGTCGACCTGACCCGGGTCTCCGAATACCGGGCCGAAGCGGCAAGGCTGACGGGCGAGGCATCGATCGCCGCTCTGTTTCGTCACGTGAGCGCGAGCCGGCTGGTCACGATCGCGCAGATCGAGGGCCGCGTACGTGGCGCCGGCAGCGAATTCGTGCTGGCTTGCGACATGCGCTTCGCCGCGCAGGAGACAGCGATCTTCGGTCAGTTCGAGCCTGCGTTCGGACAGATCCCGGGCGGTGGCGCAGCCCAGTACCTCACGCGGCTCATGGGTCG
>JAOPVN010000431.1 GCA_025966175.1 Modestobacter sp.
GTCGATGGCGAGCAACTACAACTACCTGCTGAAGCCGCCGGTGGTCGCCGTACGGGACGGCGTCGCGACGGAGATCGTCCGACGGCAGACACTGTCCGACGTGTTCGCCCTCGACGCCGTCCTCGCCGACGTCCCCGCGCCGTCCGTGCCCCCTTCTCAGCCTGCGGTCGGAGTCGAGCGATGAGTGACGCGCTGAAGGTCGCGCTGCTGGGCTGCGGGACCGTCGGCGGTGCCGTGCTGCGGCTGCTGTCCGAGCAGTCCGAGGACCTCGCCGCCCGGATCGGCCGGCGGGTCGAGGTGGCCGGGGTCGCCGTCCGCCGTCCCGACCGGCACCCCGACGTGCCGGCGGACCTGCTGACCACCGACGCCCTGGGCCTGGTGACCCGCCCCGACGTCGACCTGGTGGTCGAGGTCATCGGTGGCATCGAGCCGGCCCGCAGCCTGCTGCTGGCCGCCATCGGCGCCGGGAAGTCCGTGGTGAGCGCCAACAAGGCGCTGCTGGCCGACGACGGCGTCGCGCTGCACGCCGCGGCGAGCGAGGCCGGCGTGGACCTCTACTACGAGGCCGCGGTGGCCGGCGCGATCCCGCTGCTCCGGCCGCTGCGCGAGTCCCTCGCCGGTGACCAGCTGCGCCGGGTCGTGGGCATCGTCAACGGGACGACGAACTACATCCTGTCCCGGATGGCCGAGACCGGCGCCGGATTCGGTGAGGCGCTCGCCGAGGCGACCGAGGCGGGGTACGCCGAGGCCGACCCGACCGCCGACGTCGACGGCTTCGACGCCGCCGCCAAGGCCGCGATCCTCGCCTCGCTGGCCTTCCACTCGCCGGTCACCTCCGCCGACGAGTACCGCGAGGGCATCTCCGCGGTCTCGGCGACCGACGTGGCCCGGGCCGCGGAGATCGGCTGCACCGTGAAGCTGCTGGCGATCTGCGAGCGGGTCGCCGGGGCCGACGGCGCCGACGACTCGGTCGCCGTCCGGGTGCACCCGGCGATGATTCCGACCAGCCATCCGCTGGCGGCCGTCGGCGGGGCGTTCAACGCCGTCTTCGTCGAGGCCGAGGCCGCCGGCGAGCTGATGTTCTACGGCCGGGGTGCCGGGGGAGAGCCCACCGCGAGCGCCGTCCTCGGCGATCTCGTGGCGGTGGCCCGCAACCGGCTGGCCGGCGTGGCCGGGCCGGGGACGACGGGCTACGCCGGGTTGACCGTGCGCCCGATGGCGGAAACCCCGACCCGGTACCACGTGAGCCTCGACGTCGCCGACAAGCCCGGTGTGCTGGCGACCGTCGCGCAGGAGTTCGCCGCGAACGGCGTCAGCATCGCCACCGTCCGCCAGGACGGGCACGGCGAGGCGGCGACCCTGGTGATCGTGACCCACCGGGCACCGGACGCGGCACTCGCCGCGACGGTGACCCGGCTGCGGGAGATGTCGGCGGTGCGGGGCGTGACCAGCGTCCTGCGTGTGGAGGGGTTGTCGTGACGACTGGACTGCCGACGGGCCTACGAGGTGCCGTCTCGCCCTACTGGCCCGGGTTGATCGAGGCCTACCGGCACCGGCTGCCGGTGAGCCCGTCGACGCCGGTGGTGACGCTGCAGGAGGGCGCCACTCCGCTGGTGCCGGCTCCCGAGCTGTCCCGCCGCACCGGCTGCGAGGTGTGGCTCAAGGTCGAGGGCGCGAACCCCACCGGGTCCTTCAAGGACCGCGGCATGACGATGGCGATCACCAAGGCGCTCGAGGAGGGCGCGCAGGCGGTGATCTGCGCGTCCACCGGCAACACCAGTGCCAGCGCCGCCGCCTACGCCGCCCGGGCCGGGCTGGTCTGTGCGGTGCTCGTGCCCCAGGGCAAGATCGCCACCGGCAAGCTCGCCCAGGCCCTCGTCCACGGCGCCAAGCTGCTGCAGGTCCAGGGCAACTTCGACGACTGCCTCGCGCTGGCCAGCAAGCTCGCCATCGACTACCCGGTGAGCCTGGTCAACAGCGTGAACCAGTACCGCATCGAGGGCCAGAAGACGGCGTCGTTCGAGATCGTCGACGTCCTCGGCGACGCTCCCGACATCCACTGCCTCCCGGTCGGCAACGCCGGCAACATCACCGCCTACTGGCAGGGCTACCGCGAGTACGCCGCCGACGGTCCGGCCACCCGCACCCCGAAGATGTGGGGCTTCCAGGCCGCCGGTGCCGCCCCGATCGTCACCGGCAAGGTCGTCGAGCACCCGGAGACGATCGCCACCGCGATCCGGATCGGGAATCCGGCGTCCTGGACCAAGGCGCTGGCCGCCCGGGACGACTCCGGCGGCCGGATCGACGCGGTCACCGACCGGGCGATCCTCGCTGCCTACCGGCTGCTGGCCCGCAGCGAGGCGGTCTTCGTCGAGCCGGCGTCGGCGGCGTCGGTCGCCGGCCTGCTGCAGGTCGCCGAGGCCGGTGGCCTCGAGCCCGGCCAGCGAGTGGTCTGCACGGTCACCGGCAACGGTCTCAAGGACCCCGAGTGGGCCATCTCCGGTGCGCCCGCGCCGGTCACCATCCCGGTCGACTCCGCGGCGGCCGCGGCTCAGCTGGGCCTCACGACCGGTGGGTGACGCGCGGGCCGTCCGGATCCGCGTGCCGGCCACCAGTGCGAACCTGGGCCCGGCCTTCGACTGCGCGGGTCTCGCGCTGTCCTGCTGGGACGACCTGGACATCGCCGTCACCGACGGCGGCCTGGAGGTCTCGGTCGAGGGCGCGGGCGCCGGGCAGCTGCCCACCGACGAGTCGCACCTGGTGGTCCAGGCGTTCCGCGCGGCCTGCGCCGAGCTGGGCTGGACGCCGGCCGGGCTGCGGCTGTCCGCCCGCAACGCGATCCCGCAGGGGCGGGGGATGGGCTCCTCGGCCGCCGCGGTGACCGCCGGTGTGCTGGCCGCCTGGTCGCTGTGCCCCGACGTCCCCGGGGTCGACGACGCGGCCGTGCTGCGGCTGTGCTCGGAGATCGAGGGCCATCCCGACAACGTCGCGCCCTGCCTGCTCGGCGGCGCCACGCTGTCCTGGACCACCGCGGCCGGCGCGCGGGCCGAACGGCTCACCGTCGACCCCCGGGTCGCCCCGGTGCTGTTCATCCCGCGCGAGACGTTGTCCACCCACGTCGCCCGGGGGCTGCTCCCCGCGGTCGTGCCGCACGCCGACGCGGCGCACGCAGCCGGCCGCTCGGCGCTGCTGGTGCACGCCCTGACCCGCGAGCCCGCCCTGCTGTTCGAGGGCACCGAGGACCGGCTGCACCAGGCGCAGCGGGCCACGGCGATGCCCGAGAGCGCGGCGCTGCTGGCCCGGCTCCGGGCCGACGGGCACGCCGCCGTCATCTCCGGCGCCGGCCCCTGCGTGCTCACCCTGGCCGTGCTCGGGCACGACGAGCACGCCGGCGACCCGGCCTCGGGCGCCGAGGTCCGCGCCGTGCGCAGCAGCACGCCCGAGGGCTGGGAGTGCGTGCCGTTGCGGGTCGACCACACCGGCGCCGTGGTCACCCCGCTCGGACCTGATCACGATGCGGTATCGTTCTGAGCACCTGGAACACACCCACGACGGACTGTGTTGTGGGCAATGTCAGCTAGTGTCTAGGCTGACGCAGTAGCCGCCTTCGGGCGAGCCTCACGCGGGGCGTTGCAGACGGTCGATCCGTCGCCGCTGAACCTGCCCCGCATCCACAGACCCGTACCTCCCGATCGACGTGCCGAGTCCACACAAGGGCTCTCGCCGTCCGGGCAGCGGGTCGCCTCCTGCGCTGGTAGGCGCAGGTCACCGCAGGGAAGGACCTGTACGTGAGCGAGACCACAGACCTCATCGACGGCGCGGCCGCCGCCCCGTCCGACGAGGCGGCTGCCAGCGCCGGAACGGCTGCCCGTTCCCGCCGCCGCGGCAGCGGACTGTCCGGGATGCTGCTGCCCGAGCTGCAGCGCCTGGCCGGTGAACTCGGCATCCCCGGCACCGGCAAGATGCGCAAGAGCGACCTGGTCGCGGCCATCTCCGAGCGGCAGGTGGGCGGGTCCAACGGCTCGGCCGCTGCCCCGGCCGCCACCACCCGGGCCGCCACCACCCGGGCCGCCACCACCCCGACCGCCACCACCCCGACCGCCACCACCCCGACCGCCACCACCCCGACCGTGCCGGCGCCCCGTGCCGACGCCGCGACCTCCGCCGCTCCGGTGGAGGCCCCGGTCTCCGGTGGGGCGAACGGCGCCCCGGTGACCCCGGCGGCCACCGAGATCACCCCCGACGCCCCGGCGGAGGTCGCGCCGGCCGGACGCCGTCGTCGCGGCGCGAGCCG